>NZ_JBNDIC010000085.1:0-17120 GCF_056755475.1 Rhizobium sp. KNZ2-6A
ATGGCCGAAGAGGCCCTTGATCCGTCGTTAGCTGCCAAACTCGCCGAGCATGCGCCGCTGCATCGCAACGGGACGCCGGAGGACGTGGCTGGCACGGTGGCGTGGCTGCTATCAGATGACGCGAAATTCGTCACGGGTCAGGATATTGTAATTGATGGCGGCTTTACGATCGGCGGACCACGGCTTTAAGGCGAAACTAATCGCAACAGTTCCTGTCCGGAATGTCCGTATTATTCGGCCAGTTTCGCACGTACACGTTTGGCGATCTCAGCAACAGTGTTCTTGCTGATGCCGAGATCGCGCGCAATCCAGCGGTAGCTGCGGCCTTCGGCGACTAAGTCCGCCACTTTCGGGGCAAGCCGGTCAGATTTAGGTCTCTCACCAGCCTGACGGCCGAGCTTTTTGCCCCGTGCCTTTGCGGCGGCCAGGCCGGATTTGACGCGCTCGCTTATGAGATCACGCTCAAACTCTGCAATGCCAGAGAGAAATGTCGCCAGCATTCGGCCGTGCGGTGACGACAGGTCGAATGCCATGCCGTTCATCGCGATGACGGAGACCTTCCAACCTTCCAGCTCGCGCAACGTGTTGAGAAGATCGATGGTCGAACGGCCCCAACGAGAAGTCCTCCCTGGACAATCCCTGTCATGGCCTCCACCGCCACTGATTAAGTGCGACGGCGTCGGGGATCTCGTCACGGGAGCTCCTAACTGAAGGTCAAGTCGAGGTTGGATGGCAATCGCTTCCTGGCCAGCGATTTGGCGCGTTCCTCCTGGACACCCAACGCAAGCATCACGCCCTGCGCTACACCAGATATGTAACCCTTGCCGTTGCCTTCGCGAAGGACACGCATCATGCCGGCAAGCAAAGCACCGGAGGCGAGATCGCATCCCGCACTGACCGATGCGCAGGTGTAGTCGCCTGACTCGATCCCGCGTCTCACATTCGATTCGGTCATCCGGCTGGAGACCGATCCGAGGATGGGGCCATAAAGAGAGAGATTGACCATCCCCCAGCCCCAGCGGTGATCCGCCGATGCTTTCTGCATGTAGGCCTTTGTGAAAATTGTCGCCTGTTCGGGGGGTGAGGAGATAGAGCCGATGTACTCCAGCACCTTAAGATTAAAGCCGTGCGTAATGTGCTTGGACAGGTACTTCAGAAGCTCTTCCAGGCTGCCGTAGTTGTTGTAAAACGTGCCGCGCGTTACCCCTGCCTGTACGACGATCGCATCCACATTGTCGATCCGTCCGAACTCTCTGCCCAATAGGTCGAAGGCCGCACTCATCAATGCTTGGCGGGAACGCTCCCTGCGTGCCCTCGCGACTTCGGCCCTCCGTGCCACGACGGCATCGGACTCCACTTTCTTACCCAACCGACCATCCTTCGAACTGTTTTCTTGCAACATAACGCGACTACGCCCTCGATTGAAAGGGACCGTCGTCGCCTTGGCGAGCACTCCCTTCAAACCTCTTGTATTTTACACATTGTTCGATTCAAAATATCTTGCATTAGACAATATGTTCAATTATAAAAATCTGACACCTACCAGAAAGGAGACCAGCAATGCCACTGCGCGACACTGCGATCGTCGGCTACGCAGAGACCAAGATCACGGTCAAAAGCCCGATTGATGTCCTTGGCCTAGCCGGCGAAGTCCTCGATTCGCTGCTGAACACGACCGGATTCGACAAGGATGAGATTGACGGCATGATCGTCACGCCCTCCATTTCGACGGCAAAGAACGAATTCTGGTCGCAGATGCTTGCCGACTACCTGGGGCTACAGCTGAACTTCTGCGACAAGACCGAACTGGGCGGGTGCTCGTCGGTTGCCTCAGTCACCAGGGCTGCGGCAGCGATAGAAGCCGGCCTGTGCTCTACGGTGTTGCTGCTCAACAGCGACACCCCGACACGCGAATACCAGTTCGAGACCTATGGTTTCCACGAAGAATGGATCGATCCTTACGGCGAGATGGGACCGCCGGGCGCGTTCGGTCTGATCTCCACGCGCTACGAGCACGAATACGGGCTTGACCTTGCCGCGCTGGGGAAGCTTGCGGTAGCCCAGCGAAACCACGCCCTCCTCAACGCCAACGCCTGCGAGAAGCTGCGCAAGCCGATCACGGTCGAGGACTACCTGAATTCGCGCATGATCAGCGAGCCGGTGCGCCTGTTGGATTGCGTGATGCCGGCCGATGGGGCCAATGGCCTATTGGTAACCAGCCGCAAGAATGCCAAGAACAAGCAGCTGGATCGCTTCGTCGTTCCAGTCGGTTACGGCGAACTGTCCAACCTGCACGGCGGCAGAAGCATTTCCGACGCCACCGAAACCGGCCATCGCCTCGCCGGCGAGAGGGCGTTCAAGCAGGCGGGGCTCAAGCCGAAGGACATCGGCTCGTTCCAGCCCTATGACGACTTCATCATCGCAATCCTGCTACAACTGGAAATGCTGGGTTTCTGCGGCAAGGGCCAGGGCAGCGCCTACATCCGGGAAACCAGCTTCGACTACGACGGCGACCTACCACTCAACACCGGCGGCGGCCAGATATCCGCCGGGCAGGTCGGCTTGGCCGGCGGCGGCACCAACTTGGTCGAGGCTGTGCGCCAGCTGTTCGGCGACGGCGGTCCGCGCCAGGTCAAGAATACTCGCAGCGCTTTGGTGACTGGTATTGGCTGGCTCACCTACAACCACAGCTGGTTTTCCAGCAACGCACTCATCCTCGTCCCCGACGCCTGAGAGGTAACCCCACATGACATTGCTCATCAACGACACGCTGTCCGTTGCGCGCGGTCCGATCCGCGCCCGCAGCTTCTCGCAAGCCTACTGGGATGCCACGCGGGAGAAGCGGCTGCTGATCCAGCGCTGCACGCGGACCGGACAGTACCAGTTCTTCCCACGTCCTGTGAGCATTGCCACCGGCACCAGCGACTTGCAATGGGAGGAAGTCGATGGCCGTGGTGAATTGTTCAGCCACACGCTGACCCATCGCGGCAACAACGCCTTGCGCGGCCATGAGCCGTATGTCGTGGCGCTGGTTCGCCTCGATGTGGGGGTGGACGTCGTTTCCAACCTCGTGGTGAGCGACCCGTCACAGGTTAAGGTCGGAATCCGGGTGAAACCGTACTGGCTCCCACTCGAAAACGGGACACATCTGCTGCTTTTTCAGCCGGATGAGGTGGCCTGACAACACGTCGGGCATCTCAATTGAGGAACATTAAAGGGAGGACATGAAATGAGGAACACAGGTAATCACGAGGGCCAGTCCCAAGGAATGTATAAGCCAGGTGGAGCAAGGCTTAGGCCGATCGTCAATCCAGCGTCGGTCGCCCTCATTGGGGTGTCGTCCAAGCCGGGGTCCGCCGGACAGCTTGTACTGGGAAATCTGCTTAAGAGCGGCTATCGGGGCGCAATCCATCTGGTGGGGCGCAGCGGCGGCACCCTTGATGGGCGTGCAGTACTCACCGACATCACACAATTGCCTGCCGGTGTAGATCTGGCAATCTTGATGGTCCCCGCCGCTGCGGTGCTGGGCACTTTGAAATCGTGCATCGACTTGGGCATCCCCGCAGCGGTCTGCTTCGCTTCCGGCTTTGCCGAGATGGGGGAGGAAGGTCGCAGGCAGCAAATCGAGATTGGCGAAGTGGCTCGCGCCGGTGGCCTGGCGCTGCTGGGCCCGAATACCGTCGGCTACTACAACTATGTCGATGGCTTCCACTTGATGATGGTTCCCATCGACCTGCCTTCGCAGTTGCAGGACGACGCCGGCCCAGCCATCGCGATCGCCGCACAGAGCGGCGGCATTGGCGTGCATCTTGCCAGCTCGCTCGAAGTACGAGGGATGCCGATCTCGTACATGCTGACCACGGGCAACGAGGCCGACATCGGCCTAGCCGAGGTGTTGGATCATTATGCCGACGACCCGGCCACCGGCGCGGTCATCATCTATGCGGAACAGATCCGTTCGCCCAGCGCCTTCGTTGCCGCAGCCAAGCGCGCGCGGGCGGCGGGCAAAGGCGTCGTCCTGCTGCATCCGGGCAAGAGCGAGAAGGCGCAAGTGGCGGCGCAGTCCCACACCGGCGCGCTGGCCGGCAACCATGCGGTCATACGCCTGATGGCCGAGCGTGCCGGCGTGGTGGTGGTGGACAGCCTGGAAGAAGCCATCGATATCGGCCAGCTGCTGTTGCGTTTCCCACAGCCACCCGTTGGCGGATTGGCACTGGTGACGGGCTCCGGCGCCGTCTGCGGCATCGCCCAGGATTATGCGGAGCCGCTCGGCCTGGACATGCCGCCGATTTCCGATGAGCAGGCGACCGTGCTTGGGGAGCATCTGCCGGAATTCCTGTCGCCGCGCAATCCGCTCGACCTCGGAACTGCGGTTGCCTTCCAACCGCAATTGCTGGAACAGGGCATCAAGGCACTGTTGCACGATGCCAGCATCGGCAGCCTATTGGTTTGTTTTCCCCATGCCTCGCCCTCGCTACTGGATCCTTGGTTGACCCACTTCCTCAATGCGATCGAGCGCAGCACCAAGCCAGTTATTCTAACGCTTTTGAACGAAGACGTGCCGCTGCCAGATGCCATCGTGGCACGCGCCAAGACGCACGGCGTCGTGCTGATGCGCTCGCCGGAGCGGGCGATCCGCGCGCTGGCCGCGCTGGCACGCACGCTGCGTCAGCGGGCGGCGCTGGGGTCCGAAGTTCCGGTCACCCTCTTGTCCGAACTGCCATCATTGGGAAAAGGCCCCACGGCGGAATGGCGCGGCAAGGAGATCCTGCGTTCGCTCGGCATCAAGACGCCCGAAGGTGGCTTGGTGCGGAATGTGGACGAAGCGGTGGCCATCGCAGCGCGCATCGGCTACCCGGTGGTGATCAAGGCGCAAGCAGCCTCACTGATGCACAAAAGCGAAGTTGGCGGGGTGCTGGTCGGCATCCGCGACGAAACCGGCCTGCGCGAAGCGTGGCAGCGCTTGCACGCCAACGTGGTGACAGCCAAACCCGATCTGGTACTCGACGGCGTGCTCATCGAAGCGATGGGCGAGCGCGGCGTGGAGCTAATCGTCGGCGGCAGCCGCGACGCGCAATGGGGACCGACGGTGATGGTCGGCCTGGGCGGTATCTGGACGGAAGTATTGGCCGACGTCAAGTTGCTGCCTGCCGATTTGCAACACGACCGCATCGTCGCGCAATTGCGCAGCCTGCGGGCCTCCAAGCTGTTGACCGGCTACCGCGGTGCTGAGCCAGTCGATCTGGATGCCGTGGCCGATGCGGTGGCCGCCGTGGGTCGACTGATGCTGTCCGCACCACAGATCGCCGAGATCGACATCAATCCGCTCGTAGCCTATGGCCACGGCAAAGGCGCGGTCGCCCTGGACGCTCTTATCGTGACCACGTGAAGTGACCCCAATGAAATCCATAAAGCTGGAGAATACCCAATGAGTGCACCCTCCAATGATGTCGTGACCTACGAGGTTCAGGGCAGGACAGCGATCATCACCTTGAACCGCGAGGAGAAGCGGAATTCCTTCTCGCAGCGCATCTTCGATGGCCTGCGCAAAGCCGTTGACCGCCTCACCGACGACGTGCGCGCGGTGGTGATAGCTGGCAACGGCAATCACTTCTGCGCCGGACTGGATCTTTCCGAACACCAGCATGTGCCGCCGTTCGAGAGCGTGCTGCGTTCGCGCGCGGCCCATCGCCTGTTCGATGACATTCAGAACTGCGGCCGCCCGGTCATCAGCGCCCTGCACGGCGCGGTGATCGGCGGCGGGCTGGAACTGGCCTGCTCCACCCACATCCGCGTCGCAGACAAGACTGCGTTCTACCAGTTGCCGGAAGGGCGGCGCGGCATCTTTGTCGGCGGTGGCGGCAGCGTGCGCATCGCCAAGATCATCGGCGTGTCGCGGCTGACTGAACTGATGCTCACCGGGCGCAAGCTGGACGCCGAGACGGGCGAGCGGCTCGGCCTGTCGCATTACCTCGTCGAGCCAGGCGAGGCGCTGAAAACGGCCTTGGAAATTGCCGAGAATGTGGCGGGAAATGCCCAGATCTCCAACTATCTCATGCTCAACGCGCTGGCTCAGATCGACGAGATGCCTGACGGACCGGGTCTGTTCACCGAGGCCCTCGCCCAAGCCCTTACATTGACCACTGACGATGCGAAGGCAGGTATAGAAGCCTTCCTGCAAAAGCGCGACATCCGGTTCTGAGTCAACTAGGAAGCCAATCGAACACCTTACCATCACGCGGCGTTGGTGCAGCGATCGCCGTGTAAGCGGACGTCTGTCTTTGATGCCTTTGCTACTCGGTAGCTTGTCTGTACCGGACAGAATTCGGGCGTGCACATTCCAGCATTCGATTGAGGACGGCGCAGCCGATGGCAGACCTCCGTCTGCTGGGCGCCGAATGAGCGTGCCCGTAGCCGGCGGCCGATGATCGATTTGTATCGACCGATCGCGGTCTCGACCAGCGATCGCTTGCCATATCCGGTAGCGACTTGCCACTTCAACCGGCCATCGGCGTTGATCGCCGCAATGTGGCGGTCTCTTTGACGGGAGGGACCGGCGTCCGGCCGTTCTATCGCATTGGCGCGTGGCGGAATGATGACCGCCGCGTCAGGACTGTGTCCGGCGACGGCCTCATAGGTCGGGTTTCCGTCATAGGCGCCATCGGCCGTGAACTGATCGATCGGCATGTCGATCTGGTCGAGCAGCGGCTCCACCTGCGAGGCGTCGCCGGCATCCTGGTCCGTCATGGCGTGTGCGATGATGTCGCCGCTGTCGGCATCCAGCGCCAAGTGCAGCTTGCGCCATCCCCGACGGGATTTGGTTGCTTGCTTTTCTTCCAGCCATTGGCCTGCACCATAGATCTGCAAGCCTGTACTGTCGATGAGGACGTGGAGGGGTCGCTTGTCCGGGAGACGAAACTCCTGCCGTTTCTTTGGCGCTCTCGGTTTGCTTGCCCTCCGGCTCAGCGTCGTGTGATCGGGAACAGCGAGATCCAGGCCGATCAGCTTCAGCACCGACGAAACAAAGCCCTCCGTCTGTCGCAGACGCAGGCCGAAAACCAATCCCAGCGTCAAAGCAGTCTCGATCGCCAGATCCGAATAGCGTGGCTGGCCACCGCGTGTCGTCCGCTTCGGCGCCCACCAGGACGACAATGCCTCCGGCGTCATCCAAAGCGTCAGGCTTCCGCGCCGACGAAGGCCTGCCTCGTATTCCGCCCAGTTCGTCAGCTCAAACTTCATCTTGCCAATGCGATGGCGGCGGGAGGCGTTGTGTTTGAAAGGCATCGTGACGAAGACCGATTATTGCGATTGCCGACCACGTACGCCAATGCAATTAACGATCCGCGCACCAACGCCGATGATTGCCTTTTCCGTCGGCGTTACCCCAAGCAGGGGCACCGTCGGATAGGTTTCATCCAGGTGACGCTGGATCACCGGCACCTCGCCGATTGCCGTCCCGTCTTCGAGCACGAGCGTCGGAACCACGACGCGTGGGTTAATCGCCCGGTAGGCATCGGAGAACTGCTCCTTGGCGCCGAGGTCTACCGACACGAGTTCGACGTCGAGGCCCTTTTCCGCGATCAGAATGCGGATGCGGCGAGAGTTGGGAGAACCGTTGGATTGATAGAGTTTCATTTGCCGTTCCTTTGACTCGGCTTGACGGTCAGAGCTTTGAGCCACCATCGACATGGACGATATCGCCAGTGACCCAGCGGGCCTGATCGGAGGCGAGAAAGGCGATGACGTCGCCGATATCGTCCGGCTCGGCGAGGCGTTTCAGAGACTGGATGCCGAGGGTGAAGTCACGCCCGGCGTCGGTCTTGGTAAAGTTCGACATATCCGTCTGGACGACACCCGGAGCGACGGCATTCACGCGGACGCCACGCGGCCCAAGTGCTGCCGCGAAATGCTTGACGAGCGTGTCGATGGAGCCCTTCGTCGCCGCGTAGGCGGACAAGCTGCCGACGGAGACGCGCGCCGCCAGTGAGGAGACCAGCACGATATTGCTGCCGTCCCGCAGGATCGGCAGAAGCTGCTGAACAAGGAAGAAGGGCGCCCGGACGTTGACGGCGAACAACCGGTCGAAATCCTCGGCGGTCGTTTCCTCGATCGTCGCCGCATTGGCGATACCGGCGTTGGCAACGAGGATGTCCAGCCGGTCGCCGACGATCTCGCGCACCCGGGCTGCGAGCTCGTGCGGTCCCTCCCTTGTGGAGAGATCGGCGCCGATCGTCTCGGCGCGGCCGCCAGCAAGGCGGATCTCCTCAGCAACGATTTCGGCTTCCTGTCGGCCCTGGCCGTAGTGAACCAGGACCTGGGCTCCAGCCTTGGCAAGAGCGAGGGCAGTCGCGCGGCCAATGCCGCGCGATGCACCCGTCACCAGGGCAGTTTTTCCTCTGCAGACCATGGCACCGTTCTCAGGCATTGGTGCCTCCATCGACGGTCAGGCTGGTGCCCGTGATGTAACTTGCTTCCGGACCGGCAACGAATGCCACCATGGCGGCGATATCATCGACATGGCCGTAACGCTTCAGCGCCGTATTGGCGAGTTGCGGTTCCGCCCAGTCGCCGGCAGCAGGGTTGAGATCGGTATCGATCGGGCCCGGCTGGATATTGTTGACGGTGATGCCACGCGTGCCGACCTCACGGGCGAGGCCCTGGGTAAACATCTTCACGGCACCCTTGGTCGCGGCATAGGCCACAAGACCCGGCGTTCCCATACGCTCACCGACGCAGGAGCCGATCGAGATGATGCGGCCGCCATCACGCAGGTGCTTGAGCGCGGCCTGTGTGGCGATGAAGACGCCGCGAAGGTTGATGTCGATCACGCGATCCATCTCCTCCAGCGTGGCTTCCTCAAACGGCTTGGGAATGGCCGTGCCGGCATTGTTCACCAGGATGTCGAGGTTGCCGAACGTCGAGACAGTCTGCTCGACGGCGGCTGAAACAGCCTTGGCGTCTGCGGCGTCCGCCTGGATGGCGATCGCTTTACCGCCGGCGGTTTCAATCTCCTTGACCACCTGGGCGGCTGCGTCGGCGCCCTTCGTGTAGGTGATGGCGACGGTCGCGCCATCGGCCGCCAGCCGCTTGGCGATTGCCGCGCCGATGCCGCGCGATGCGCCGGTGACGAGAGCGGTCTTTCCTGAGAGTTTGGTCATTGTCTTGTTTCCTTATGCTGGGTTGAATTTCGGGCGCAGCCGAGGGGTCTCGGAAGCGATCCGCGGTGCGTCGGGTTTTGGGATGTCGGTCGAAGTTGTTGTGTGCCGTGCGCCGCTCAGCGGTCGAGGAACAGGCTGGCCTCGGCGACGAACAGGTCTGGATACTGGTAGAAGGAGCCGTGATTGGCGTCCGGATAGAGGATCAGCTGCGCGTTCGGCAGCGTCTGCTGCAGCACGTAGGAGTTCTCCGTCGGAATGATCACGTCATTGCTGCCCTGCACGACGAGGGTCGGCTGGCGGATGTCCTTGAGGTAGTCGAGATATCCCTCGACGTCCCGATAGGCCATGTACTTGCCGATCGCGGCGATTTGCGCCGTGACCGTCTGCGTGCCGACCAGCGGATCGCGATCCTGACGGCGCAGCTTGCGCTCGATGAAAGCGAGGCCGGCGGCCTGGCTTGCTGCCGAAGGCGAGAAATGCACCTTCAGCCAAAGATGCTCGGCCGGATCATAGGCGCCGGCGAAGATCGCGGAGGACTGGCTTTTGGACATGTCCGCACCGCGCGGGCCGGTGCCGACCAGGATCAGCTTGCGCACCAGAGCCGGGGCCTGCAGCGCGATTTCCTGTGCGACCATGCCGCCGATCGAAAATCCGAGCACGTCGACCTTGTCGAGGCCGAGCGCCGTGATGAAGGCGACGGCGTTCGCCCCCATCTCCTGGAAGCTCTCCGGAGTTTCGCCCGAGCTGGAGGAGACGCCGGCGTTATCGAAAAGGATCACCTCGCGCGTTGCGGCAAGGCCGTCGGTGACGGCCGGATCCCAGTGATCCAGTGTGCCCTGGAAATGCTGATTGAAGACGATGGGCACACCACCGACCTTGCCGAAGCGGCGATAGGCGAAACGGATGCCGTTGGCCGCGACGAACTCCGTCGGGGCGGTTTCGTGTGTATATGTCATGATCGTAACCTCGAATGTCCTGATTGCGGGAGCCTGACCTTCAGGCCCGCGGAGGATGTTCAGCCCGCCGTCTTGCCGCCATCGGCGGTGACGATCTGGCCGGTGATGAATGAGGCCTTACCGGAGGCGAGGAAGGCGATCGCCTCGGCGATCTCGCTCGGCTGGCCGACGCGGCCAAGCGGCACCTTGGCGGCCAGCGCCGCCTTGACCTCGGTGCTGCCGGTGAAGCGGTCGAGCATGCCCGTATCGGTCGGGCCGGGAGCGACGGCGTTGACGCGCACGCCGGAACCGGCGGCTTCGAGCGCTGCGGACTTCGTCAGGCCCTCCACCGCATGCTTGCTGGTGGCGTAGACGGAAGCGCCGGCAGCACCCTCATGACCGTAGGTCGAGGAGATGTTGACGATGCTGCCCGCGCCCTGCGCCAGCATGACGCGCAGTTCGTGCTTCATGCTGAGCAGCGTGCCGAGCACGTTGGTATCGAAGGTGGCAGCGTAGGTCTCGGCGCTCTGTTCGGTCACCGGGCCGGGCTGGCTCTCGGTGCCGGCATTGTTGACGGCGGCATCGAGACGGCCGAAGCGGGCGACGACACCGTCGACCAGCGCACGGACCTCGTCCTCGCTGCGGATGTCGGCCTTGATGAACTCGGCCTCGGCACCAAGCGCACGAAGCTCTTCCGCCAGGGCATGGCCCTTCTCTAAGCTGCGGCCGGAAATGACGACGCGGCTGCCGCCATTGGCAATCGAGAATGCGGCGGCGCGGCCGATGCCGGCAAGCGCGCCGGTGATGACAACGACAGGTATAGACATGATCCTAATCCCCTGACAAGGTTTGTATTATCTGGAAATTTCCGGGCGCCTGCTTCGTTCTTCGGTTTCGCTTTCCGAACCAGATGTCCGCTTCCGTTGACCATTGATTTAGTCTTCCCTTGCACCTTCGAAAAAGACTTTGTAGGCTCACCTCCATGCCTCAAAGGTATGGCCGCCCATGGAACTAAGACATCTGCGCTATTTCATCGCCGTCGCCGAGGAAGGTAGCTTGACGGTTGCCGCCGAACGCCGGCTGCATACCGCGCAGCCGTCGCTCAGCCGGCAGATCCGCGACCTGGAGCACGAAATCGGCGTCCCCCTTTTGGTGCGTAGCGCGCGCGGCGTGGAGCTGACGGAGGCCGGCAAGGTCTTTCTAGACCATGCGCGTCTCGCGCTGGCGCAGGTGGACGCGGGCCGCGAGGCGGCCCGGCGCGCGGCGCGGCCGCTGAAGCCGGTCTTCGCCGTTGGCTTCCTGAGCGGCCAGGAGGTCAACTGGCTGGCCGAGACCACCCGCCTTCTCGGGACCGAACTTCGCAACATCGAGATGACGGTATCGAGCGAGAATTCGCCGGAGCTTGCAGAAGGGTTGTCGGCCGGCCGGCTTGACATAGCCTTCATGCGGCACGAACCCAATCATCCGGAACTGGACTATATCACCGTCGGAACGGAGCATTTCGTCGTGCTGATGCCGAGCGACCACCGGCTTGCCCGCCAGAAAGAGGTGGGCGTGCGCGAGTTGGCCAAGGAGACTTTCATCGGCGGCTCAAACATCGCCGGACCGATGCGCCAGGCCATCGAGAATTATCTGGCAGCCAGCGGCCTCGATATCGAGCCCGCGCACCGCGTCCACAATCTCACCATGGCCATGTCCCTGATCGCCTCGACGCGCGGCGTGGCGCTGCTGCCGGCTTATGCCGAGAACTTTCTGCCCTGGTCTGTTACCAGTCGCCCGCTCAAGGGCGAGCCGCCAACGATCGATTTAGCTGTCGGCTATAAACGATCGAATGGCTCACCAATTCTGGCACTGTTCTTGTCTCGGCTCAGGAAGAATGGAAAGGCGCCTGCCAGCTGAGGCAGCAACCGTCTACCAGCGGCCCCAAGTGGTCCTTGAGGTTGTCACGCGTTCGATCTCAGGTTTCGCTGCCACATCCTGAAGCGGACGACCGCCTTGACTCTCCAAGACATTATGCCAGCCTGCGATAACGCCAATCTGACGCGGGGGACCGTCAATGTCTGGGTCGCATTACACGCATGGCGCAAGCGAAGCAGAGCAACAGCGTCTGACGGCGCTGAACACCCGCCTCAACAATCGCTGCATCGAGGTCGGCCGGTTTGAGATCGGCGAGCGAATAATCGATTTCGGCGCAGGATTGGGGCAGTTCTCGCGAGCGATGGCACGCATCACCGGAGTGCCTGTGGTCGGTCTCGAACGCAGTCAGGAACAGATCGCGGAAGCTCTACGTCAAGCCGAAGCCGATGGCGAGACTTCTCTCCTCCAGATGAGGCAGGGCGACATCGTCTCTCCCCCACTGTCGGAAAACGAGTCCGGGCAGTTTGACGTCGCGAGCGCCGCCCAAATCATATGCTTCTTCATTGTGCCTGTTTTTCCCTTTGATTGACCTACCGCTCCTGCATGGCCTCGGAGGCGACTTTTTCACAGCTGAGCGGCCTATGCTCATAGAGCGTTCGGTCCAACCGTGGACGCTTCAGCCGGTCGATAGAGATCTTTAGTCCTCGACGAATGCATGCCGCATCGAATCCAAGAGTGGTCGCATTAGATAGCTGAAAAACGTCCTATCCTCTGTGCTGATGAACGTCTCTACGGGCATGCCCGGATGCAATTGCGCTTCGGGAACGGAGACCGGAAGGTCATCTGTAATAGCCAGGAGCGCACGATAATAAGGCTGTTGCGTCGCCTGGTCGACAAGGCGATCGGCAGAGACCTGCTGCACGACGGCTTCGATCTCCGGCGTATAGCGGGCATTGAGAGCGGAGAAACGGAGGCGGGCGGCCTGGCCGACATGCACGACATCGATATCGGTTGGCTTCAGGCGTGCCTCGACGAGGGGGCGCCGCGTGGTGGGCAGGATCTCCATCACTTTTTCGCCCGGCGCAATGACGTTGCCGATGGTATTGTAGAGTGAAGTAACGACAATGCCATCTGTCGGCGCATGCACGGTGGTGCGATCCAGCACCCCGATCGCGGCCGCGATCTGTTCTTCGACATCGCGCAACGAATTGCGCACCTCGTTCAGCTTGGTCACCGCATCCTCGACGCGCTGGGAGCGCAACCGCTCGATCTGCTCATTGGCTTCCGCGATTTGGGAACCGGTCGCCGCCTGCTGCGAGGCGATTGCGGCCCCCTGCCCCAAAAGGTCGGCATCGATGCGTAGAAGTTCGGTGTAGTCGGATCGGTTGATCAGCCCCCGCTCGAGCAGCCCTTGCTTGCGCGCCAGTTCGTCTTTGATCACCTGCGATTGCTTGTCGATCGCGGCCTTCTGGTCCTTCAGACCGACTTTGGTTTCTCCGAGCTGGATCAATCTCTGTTCGAGGATCAATTGCTCGGAACGGAAGCGCGCGAGGCGTGCGCTGAACACCTTCTTCTCTTCCTTGACGATCTCAGCCGCATCGAAGCTCACTAAACCAGGACGCGTAGGAACGGCCGCAATAAAGGTGGCTTTGCCGTCGCGCTCGGTCTCCAGCCGGAGTGCCTGCATCGTCAAGGTAAGCCAGCGGGCGCGCCTTTGTTCGAACTGGAAGATGTCTTGGCGTCACCATGATCGCCAAGCCGGATGCCCTGCCCTATCTGGAGCGAGGAGAACTCCTCCGGCTCCTGCCCGGCTGATGGGTCGATGCAGGCCCCATCTCGATCTATTATGCCAACCGCACCCTGCTCCCCTCGAAGACACGCGTCTTCGTCGACTTTGTCGCCGAGGTGTTTCAGCGGGAGAGATATCCTGAACGGTTTGCTGGCAGTCTCGGATAAATGGCGCTTTGCCCGACCCGAGAGATAGGTGACGTTTCGTACCGGAGACATGGGTAACACTTTTCGCTTTTTGCGGGAGGTGTTGATGCCGTGGAGAGAGACTTCGGTGATGGAGGAACGTCTTCGATTTGTCGCCCGGCTGCTTGAGGGCGAA
Organism: Rhizobium sp. KNZ2-6A; assembly: GCF_056755475.1. Taxonomy (NCBI): domain Bacteria; kingdom Pseudomonadati; phylum Pseudomonadota; class Alphaproteobacteria; order Hyphomicrobiales; family Rhizobiaceae; genus Rhizobium; species Rhizobium sp. KNZ2-6A. The sequence continues at coordinate 14,061 of NZ_JBNDIC010000085.1, forward strand.
GGCATGAGCGATGTGTGCCGGGAGTTCGGCATCTCGCGCAAGACCGGCTACAAGATCTTCAACCGCTACAAGGACGACGGCCTGGAGGCGCTGACGGATCGATCCCGACGGCCGGTGCGTTACGCCAACCAGTTGCCCGATCCGGTGGAGGCAATGATTGTTCACCTCAAAAAGGAGAAGCCTCACTGGGGTGCCAGAAAGATCAGGGAGTTGCTCGTTAAACGGCTCGCTGGCGATGTGCGCATTCCAGCAAAGAGCACGGTGCACGCTGTGCTTGATCGACACGGCCTTGTGAGCCAGGCCCGCAAGAGGAACCGGGCTAACAAGGCCGTTGGCACGCAGCTTTCGGAAGCCCTCGAGCCCAATGATCTGTGGTGCGCCGACTTCAAAGGCGAATTCAAGCTTGGTAACGGCCGCTACTGTTACCCCTTGACGATCACAGACCAGGCCTCACGCTATCTTCTTTGCTGCGAAGCCTTCGAATCGACGCGCGAACAGGGCGTCTTTGAAGCGTTCCGCAGGATCTTTACCGAACACGGCCTGCCTGCAGCCATTCGTTCCGACAATGGCCTTCCTTTCGCAAGCCCGAATGGCCTCTATAATCTATCGAAGCTGTCCGTTTGGTGGCTGCGATTGGGGATCGGCCTCGAACGCATTAGGCCTGACCATCCGCAACAGAACGGACGCCATGAGGGCATGCATCTGACGCTGAAGAAGGAGGCGACGAGGCCACCTGGCAGGAACACTCTGCAGCAGCAGGCCCGCTTTGATGCATTCGTCAGCGAATTCAATGAGGAGCGGCCGCACGAGGCGTTGGACATGAAGGTGCCGGCAGATCTCTTTGTCGCATCGTCACGCCCCTATCGGGGCCTGCCGGAGATCGACTATCCCTTCCACGACAGGGAGGCGCTCGTCACCAATTGCGGCCGCCTCTGCATCTATCGCAAGAAGATCAACATCTCCACCGTACTGGCCGGACAGAAGCTTGGAATCAAGGAAGTTGATGACGGCATTTGGCTCGTCAGCTTCATGCACTATGATCTGGGATATATCGACCTGGAACAGAGGACTTTGCAAACCATCGACAACCCGTTCGGCACGAGGTTGTCACCCATGTGTTAGGTACGTTCTGTTACCTATGTCTTCGGTATGGACACTTTGCGTGCCTTCGCCTTGAAAAGAGTCGAACCGCCGACCCCGTGATTGACCAGCTTTTATTGGCGCTAAATTTTTCAATTCAGGCAACTACTTGCTCTCCAGAATGACGCCATTGACACCAATAGATGACTCGGTGTGGTAATGTCCGTCATCAAGGTTGGAGAAGCTGAATGAACGACGTCACTCAGATCCGTAAGATGCCGCCCTTTCCATCGAGAGGTTTACTTATCGCATCCGCGAATATGTTGAAGTTCGTTGGACACTCCGGCTTCGATGCGCTCCGATTGGAATGGGATTTGCAAGATACCGACGCTGGGACGGGAAATGGGTTGATGGCTCGGGCGACATCGCTTGCGACTTATGCTCTCAAAAATCCAGAGCTGCGAACTCCGGATGGCAATTATCTCCAGTCTGAGATTGTGGCCAAAGCCGGTGAGATCTACCGCAATGGTTGGATGACCAACATCACTGAGAAGGAAAGGTCTGCTTTTAAAAATGCGTCTGCGAATGCTGGCTCGATGAATGACGTATCAGAGTCCGGGGTTGCGGCGGTATCGACAACCGATTCGCATTCTTCCACCGAGATCGCCGTCCCAACAATATCTCCAAGAAGCAGCCCCTTGAAACGTAAGATATTCGTTGTTCATGGGCATGACGAAGGGGTGCGGGAGACCGTAGCTCGATTTCTAGAAAAATTGGAATTCGAAGTCATCATCCTTCACGAGCAGGTCAATCGCGGGCGCACAGTCATGGAAAAAATAGAGGCTCATGGTGATGTGGGCTTCGCTGTCGTACTGCTAACACCTGATGACGAAGGTCGAAAGGTGAACGGAACGTTCAAATTCCGGGTTCGCCAAAATGTCATGCTCGAATTGGGCTATTTCATCGGCCGTCTCGGGCGATCAAACGTCTGCGCCCTAACACGCGGTGACCTTGAGCTACCATCAGATTTCGCTGGTATCGTTTATCAACCTATGGAAGACGGTTGGCGGGCGGCGGTAGCACGGGAGTTAGCCGATGCAGGCTTCGAAATTAACTGGGAGAAAGTTTCCAGATCGTAAGCCGGGATATCATTCGTAGAAAGCGCTGTTGTTGACAGAGACGACGACGCTGTCTTGCAAAATACGCTGTGGCTCGATTACTCGCGCTCTCATGCTTGCGGTATACGGATAGGAATCAGACAGAACGGCTCCCATGTCATTTCGGATATCCGATCTGGAGCCATATTGAAGCTCGACATAAACGGTGCCTGCGACAGCCAGTTCATAAACTCGTCATTGACGAACGAAATTGTGTAGTCATCGATCTCATGTCCCTCCACCGACGTATGCGTGGATAGCTCATCAAGCTCCTGCAAGGTCTCCGATAGAAGTGTATCTAGAACCGTGTCGAAAACTTCTGTCCTCAACGAGCGATGCACTTCCTCTCGGCAAGTCCGAGCGGCGTCGTAGATATCCAACAGACCATCAAGCGAGTCGTCCACCAACACGCGAGTCTCCTCGTCGTCTTCGAGGATGGTTTCTTCCCGCACATGCGTTGAACGATTGAGCCTTTCGATTGTCTTCAGCAGCGGACGCGCGATCTTACTAAGATCAAGTTTCAGAACGTTTTCCACGAAGTCTGTCGGCAGAGCGCCTTGCACTATGTAGGTTACCCGCTGCAACCGGGTCGGACCTTTGGTATCTTTGACAAGCTCGTACCAGCTACACGCTGTCACTCGTTCGTCGGGAGCCATTGAATGCAGTACGTGACCCGTGAGTTCACGCATGGCTGCAGCACATAGGTTGCCCCGAATTGGATTTTCACTCTCACCGACAAGAAAGGTAGGATGACGTCCCAGGGAGTGGTGTAGCATTCGGCTGGGGCCGCGCTTCCCGGCGAGAGCCGGAGGGGATATCAGCG
>NZ_JBNDIC010000086.1:0-15002 GCF_056755475.1 Rhizobium sp. KNZ2-6A
CACGCTGATATCCCCTCCGGCTCTCGCCGGGAAGCGCGGCCCCAGCCGAATGCTACACCACTCCCTGGGACGTCATCTCCAGTACGGCGCACCGGATCAACGGTCTGATCCGGTGCGAGACAACTTCAGAATGGGATACCATCGGGCCTATATTCCGAGCGGCCTCCCGCCAGATGCCCTAGCAAGGTCCGCGTTCCGCCTCATCCACATCGAGACGATGTATGGCGCTACGGAATAAAGTGTCTATTCGATTCGAACGTCGGAACTGGCAGCTCGATTGGTTTTCCAAAGTTAGGATTTGGGCTGCTATATATGAAGCTGATAATTGTATTCGGGAACGGATCGTTGTCACCGGTGTAGTAGCGGACAAAGGTTGCGGCGGCACTCCTCACGATTTCCCTCCGGGGCATTTCATAGACATGACCGTGACCCCACTTCCACCATCCATCGAGCGCCACACCAATACCCCGCGGATGTGCGACGAAAAGCTCTGGGTGCGAAGGACCCAAAGTGTGAGTGACACCGTCATCTGGTACTTCGGCCCGGTCGCGGCGAACCTCAATGCGGGAGATGCCCACATTCTCCGGTAACGTTTCTACGTAGGTAGCCATTCGATGGTCCCCCCAAAGAGGACACAATGGTTCGTAAGCTTCCGAGACGAAAGTAATCTATTTTAGGTAACCCTTTGACGAGCGGTTGCAGCGATCCACCGCTTCAAGTCGCCATCCTTCGCAGATGCTCGAATCGTCGATCCTATTGGGCAGCGTTGTTGCTTGGAATTGCAGGTTTGGCCAACACTACCACAGGTCTACTAGCGTTCTGTGGTTCTTCCGCGATCGATGCGAGCGACATGCGGGGTTCAGCGGCAGTTGCTACACCTGAAAACTTGATGATTCCGGCCGCACGGCGTACTGAAGGATTTTCCGGACTCTTTTGCGTGAAGCAGTTCGGGCATCTTCCCTCCACCGAAAGGAGAATGCCCATGAATGTTCAAAAATTGCTTCACAAGGTCGCTCAGTCCGCAGACAAGCCCGTCAATGTCCCCACGGCCCCGCCAATAGAACTCGTCGCCCTCATTGTAAGGTGGGCGCGTCATCTTCGGGATTGGAAGGTGTCTACGCTCGCCGACTTCGCTACGGTCTCCGTATCCACGGTCGAGCGCGTCGAACGCGGAGAACGGGTCAGCGATGAGGCTCTCGACCGGGTCGCGCTCGCCCTGGGATACGACAAGGGAGCATTCTTCGAGCCCAGACTGCCCATCGGCCGGGATGCCGTTGCGGAACAGATGGTGGAGACCTATGGGCACCTTGAGGCCGTCGACGTGGCGCCGATGAAGACCCAGCGCGCTGTCCGGGAAGCTGCACATTGCCAAGCGTTCCTCGTGCACAGTCCGGGCGTTCCCGACACCTATGATCAGGACATCGCCGCACTGACCGAATGGCTGGACTTCGCGTCGTTCGCGCTGTCCGACGACATCGATATCGAAGGCGGCGAGGAGTTGTCCCGGCGCCGACTTTACAACGATATCCTCAAGTGCGTCGCCGAGCTGGAGCGGCGCGGCCTAACCGTCCTGAGCGGTGTGATGCCTGCACCGCAGCCTGGGTTGCCGGACTGGACCGTCGCTGTGTTGTCGATCACGCCAAAGCTGACCGATCCTGGAGCCGCGAAGCGAAAGCAGGTGTTCGTCGACGGACGGCATGTCGCGATGCCGAACCGCAAATTCTAGGGTCCGGACTGAGGTCGGAAAGCGGTAACTTATTGTGCTGTTTTCGCCAGCATGCCGAGCAGCTTCCCACAAATGTGCCGCGAGATCAGCGGCCGCCTTAGGCGACCGCGCTATCATCAGATTCAAGGGGCATAAGCCATGCGACAGCCGCTGCCGCTACTTGTCGTGTGTCGATTGGATGAGCGAGTACGTAGCTGCCAGGGGAGTGCAGGCAACGCTGTCGATCGCGTCCGAAGTCTGTCGGATCTGTTCGCTGATACTGTGCATCACCGGTGCATAATCGTGTTCCCGCACCAGCCCACGAAGAATGATCTCCGTCTGTTTGATTTGCCTGTGACGCTCGCCAGGGATAGCGGGCAAAGGATCTTCACCCGCCAGGATGTCTGCAAGCATCCCAACCTGGGAAGAGCCAGTTGTCGGACAGCACTGTTTGTACTGGATGAATTCCTGCGAAGAATTCGAATCCAAGATCTTGTCGTCAAAGCTCCTTCCGTCGTCGAAAACGTGCTTGAAATAGTTACACATGCGGGTCCGAGCAGTCAGGTCGGTCACCCCTCTCGCAATCTCGGGGACATGTGCTGAGAGCCGCGCGAGCTGTTCGCTCTTGCTAAGCCCATCGAGAACGTCAACTCCAGCGGAGAAGGATGAACTGGCGCTCAGGAGAACGAGGGCAGTCGAATGAAGGATATTACGCAATACATCACCTTGTGTTTGTTGCAGATTTCGGCATCTGTCGATGCAATGTCAGACATAGAGCTCTGCAACCGGGATTGTAAGAGCAACCTCCCGGCGTAGCGCGGACGATGACGGTAGCGCTGTTGTGGCTTCTGGCCGTGTCATTCTTTTTATGAATGGCATCGTTCCACGCGCCGCCGTTCCACACGATATCCAGCGCTTCGAGACCAGCGTGGATTGATCCGCTTGCGGCAATGCCATCTGTTGGAGGAACGCTATCGCTAGGAGAACCGCTCGTCGCGAAATCAATTAGCAGTTCACCCGCGGATGATGGATGAATATGCGATACCCAGCATCGCGCTTGAATATGCGCATGACCTGATCTTCGATGATTTCCTCGACAATGTTGCCAATCTCCTCGAAGCCGGATTTGTCGGACCATCCGGCGAAGCTGCCGAACAGGCTGTCGCAAGCTTCTTCGAGCCTCACGTAGAAAGGCCGGAACCAAGAACCATGCAGTGCGTTCGTCACCTTTTCACCTGGATCGCCCTTCCTTCCAGCCGCAGCCAGCGTGCCGAGGAAATAGCAGGCGAACTTCATAAGGGTGCCGTAGGCACCGAACACAGGGCCGACAAAAGGATCGGCGTTGCCTCCGTGGCACTTGCTGACAAGATCGCCTACCTTCGCGTCAATCGGCTCGAACACTTTTAGGAATGTCTCTTCGTAGCCGGGCAAGGGGTCGTATCCGATCGATCCGGCGATCCGACAGGCGGCGTATTCCTCCCAGCATGCCATGTAGACATCCGCCCGCCACGAATCCATGAGCGTGGGAAACCCCGACCGGAGGAGTTCACCAGGGAAGCATTGCTCCCATGCCGCGGTGACTTCCACGTGAGCGGCTTCATGGGCGAGCGTGTGGATGAGCATGTTGAGAGACTCTGGATCTTCGCCGGATACCATGTCCGCAACGCCTCCATGCAGAACGACGTGGCTTTTTAGCACGCCGTCACGCAGCACGGATGGCGTCATCGCGACTCCTATGCCGACATCGGTCGTTCGCTGCAGGACAAAGCTGGTTTCGTAACCTCGATCAAGATTCGCCAGAGCGTCGTCGTAGTCGTAGGCGACCGTGACCCCGTCAAGCGTTGAGAGATCGATGATCTTGCCTAGCCCCGGAAAATAGTTGCGAGGTTTCTCGCGAGGCTTTCGGCATCCGCCCGCTGATAACCCATGAAGTGGAACGTGATATTCTCCGGGAACGAAGATGATGGTTCTCCCATCTCGTCGCTCGATACATCAACAGCCGCTTCAGACGCCTGTTCACTCACGCTCGCTCCGGTCCGGTTGAAGTCGCGGATAGTATTTCACGAGCGCCGACCTCTCATGGAGCCGAGTTCGTCGACCACGAGCTGCATCGAAAGGTCGTAGAAGTCGAAGAGGGCGTAGAGCGGAGACAGGAGCGGTTGTACGACCTCGGGAAGGTTCGAATCTATGGCGCTCGTATCGACATGCGTCTGAAGCCTGATCTCGTCCTGCCTCGAAACCCTCCCGCCCCGAAGCATTCTGCTCCCGCCGATGCTGGTGAGCTCTCGCCCCGCAAGACCTTGATAGATGGCTTCGAATTTGATGGTGGTCGGACCCTCGAAAAGATGGTCAGACAGGCTCTTCGCGTAGAGGAGGGTTTCTCCGACCCTCCAAACAGGATGCGCCACATCGAACACCGTGCCAGGCGGAACAGCAGCGCGGCCGGGTCGTTGAGCATCCATGCCGTCTTCCTGATATCCCCGGATGAGGATCGCCATTCCGTCGGGATGGACTCTCCAGAAGTCCGAATGCCCCGGGTCGCGCTGGTCGGGCGGCGTCTCGGTGTCTCCGCCCAGCCAGCACTCCACGAGCCCGTCGACAAGGTATGGTGCGATACCGCGCCGGGTCGGATACCAGAACGGCGGCCACCCGGTATGATGGATCTCGGCGGCGCGTAAGATCTCTGGCATGCGAGCCGGAGCTATCTGCCGCCGTTCGCCGATGACCTCGAAGGCAAAGCAGTGTCGCCCATATTCAAGACGAGGCCCCGCGTTTGGAGGTAGACTTTCAGCAAGGCGCTGCCACCGCGCGAAGCCAGCTTGAATGAACTGGTGAAGCCTCTCGGGAGGAGGCTCCTGCTGGACCTGGGGAACCGCACCCGTGATAAGGGCTCTGATTTGGTCAAACATCTCATCGCGCCTGTTTTGAAGGCAGCGGGCGAGAAGTTCGTCCCAGTCCTGTGCGCTCTGCGGCGTTTCGCTGCGTGGTCCGGGCTTGCGGACATAGATCGCGTTGTTGGCAACGGTATTTCCGTTTGGTCCCGCGCGCTTCGCCCTGACGGGTACACGATGCCCGCCCGGAACGACCACGATCGGAAAAAGTGAGCCACCAGGATTGGGCACGAGGTGCACCGGGCAGTGAAACGGCGGATCACTGTAGTTCTGTACGATACCGTTGATCAGGTCCTGGTTGTATCCGTTCAGGACATGAGGGCGTCCTTCCGCTTCGACAATGCCACCAGGCGTCTCAACAAGCCCGAAGGCTATGAAGCCACCGCCGTGGTTGGCGATGGCGAGCACGGCCTTTGCGAAGGTTGCCTTGTCGTCGTTAGACCCCTGTAGATCAAGCCAGTTCTTGACCTCAAATCCCAGATCCTCTCTGGGATCGACCAGCAGGTCGTTCAAGCGCTCACGACTGATCTCGGCCATGCTGATTCTCACCCTAAACGTGCTGAATTGAGAAGATCACGAAGGTCAGAGGACTTCAATGAGAACGCTTTCGCGCTTGCGTTTGACAGGGTGCGTGATCGCCAGAAAGGACGAGGGCGCTTTTAAAGAACGTCAGCAGCCTTTCGCGCTGAGCTGCCCTGACATATTGCGAAGGCGCAGCTGGAGGAGGATCTCTCAATCACCAAGCTGGATGATGTCGCTGGATTGAGCCCGCGGCGCCGCTGGACTATGTCATTGACGCCTCGTTTCCGTCATGGGCGACGGAAACGGACATCGCCTGATACGAGGCAAGAAATTATTTTACACAGAAGGTTGGTTCCCATTGAAAAGCCAGAAGCCAATAGCGATATCGTGTATATTAGGTGCTAGGCGAAGTGGTTCTGCGCCTTTAAGGAGGATGAATTGGCTCAGTTCAAAGAACGTGTACACCGCAAGCATACCGTGGACGTAGCCTGCTGAGTATCGCTCCATGAATAGACTTGCAGGAACGCGAGATTGATCGATCGAGTTCTTTACTCCAAAAGATCGTCATCGATAAAAAGGCGCCTCTGTCGGCAACGACGGGGGCGCTTCCGTTTTAAAGTGGTTGGGATCGGGAAGTCCTTGGATCGAGATTGGCGGGGAGGGTGTGCAGATGGCCGGACCGAAACGTGAGGAAAGTACGACTGAAGGCACGCGAAGCCCCGGAGGATCTGCAAACAAACTGACTGGAGAATCAAAACGGGGCAGCGCTCTATCGCGAAGGAAGTCGTGGAGCAGGCGTCTGATGGCTGCGATAGTTGCGGGCATGTTCTCAATCGGTAGTCTTACCGCCGCGGGGCTGGGCGTTGTCTACTCAGATGCCATCAAGTCCTTCGGCGGCGAAGCCGTATCACTGGTGAAGGAAAAGATCTTCGGGGAGCATGTTAACGCGCCGAGCGACAAGCTTTCGAAATCTGAGTGGTACCTTACGTTGATGTATCAGGATCTGACGGGATTGGAGGGCCAGGACCTTGGGGATGCAACCGAAGAGGCGCTTCGATGGAAAATCAAGCTCGATGAAGGACCTCAATTGAGCGGCTCTTACCAAGAGCTTGGAAAGGATGGGGCGTTAGAGGGGCGTACGGGGAAGCTTGCAGGTTTCAAAGATAACGAATCTCGGGTCGTTCTGTCCTACGAGGGTGACAATGGCTTCGGCTATGGAAATCTCGTATTTCAGCGCCAAACCGTCGGCGCCGATGATGTCTTCGTTGGCGTAGGTTTCATACACGCTTGTCGGGATGCGGCTACCAATACCTGCAAGCCAGGCAAACCTCACAAGTTCTGTCGCGCGATCCTGACCAAGAACGAGAACGCTGCGACAGACAGTAACTTCAGGCGCTTTTTCAATTTCGGATGCAGCCAGTTTGAAGGTGGAGACCTATCGGTTCCAATGATGCCAGTTCCAAACGAAGCTCGGTGATCGACTCTGGTTCGGATTCAATTGGGAGCCGAGAGTGATCGCATCCGATCGCTGTGCCAGAGCATCCTTCGAGGAAAACGGCGATCTTCAATCCCGGGAAGGCGATGTCGCTCGTCGTCCTCTTCAATCCGGGAAGCGGATAATGGATACTATAGCGCATATCCTGGGCGTACAGGAGCGAGCGCACGGCGCGTTCGAACGCATTGTCGCGGCCAGCAGTTGCGTTGCATACGGCGACGGACGGTTGCGGTGGCTTGAAGGTTGAGCGGCATCCGTCTGAAATACATCTCGGGCGTGGCCATATCATGGCTCGTCCCGAGATTGTCGTGAGAGGATTTTGCGGGCTTAGGTATACGTCGGTCGTCTCCCTACCGGCGCTCTTGCAATCACTATTGGTGCGAGGGACAATTTCAGAAAGGGAGTAGGCCAAATGCAATCAGAAACCACCAACGCATCGGTATCGCGTGAAGTTCGTTATGAAGACGGCATAGTCTTTTTCTGCGGCGAGTTTTCTGAATCTGATCAGCGGACGCTTAGAGATGCCGCCTTGTCCGGGGTTCAGCTTGATCTGGCGCGAAGCATACCAAGCACCTTGTCACTCTTCGCAACAAGCGCTCGCAACGTCATCGGCAACATCAGGACATGCTGATAGCTTCCGTCCTTGGCGTGTGCGCTGAACTCGCTTAGATCGCCCTCCGCGTCGAATTTGAAGGCATCCTTTATTTCAGATGCCAGAAAGTTTTCATAGTCATTCGAGTTCATCTCGGGTCGAAGATCATGAAGAGTGCGAACGGCTTCTTCGTATGCCTCTTTCTCAGAGCCAGTCCTTTCTTTGTCTTCCCATCCGGAAAACTTATTCGCCAAGATCTCGTGGCCCTCAGCAACCAAATGCGCAAGCGACTCCCGCATCACAACCAAACGGGTTGATCGACCGCTTATGTCAACAAAGCGAATAATCGCACCCCCTCCGAAGGTCGTTACCGCAGCGACGTTGAATGAAACTGCGAAGAAGTCTGTTGCCTTTACGAAATTTGTCATTGAGGATCGCTATCTTAGATTGAACTATCCGCCGCATTAGCGGTCATTGTTTAATTCGAGATAAACGGGTGCATGGGGTAGGCTGTACTACTAGCAGCTATCGCCAACATTCTTCGCTCCACATTGGTCCTTGACGCCTTCCCCAATGTTCTATATTCGTTCCCGCCCATGAACATCTTTGCGCGCACCTCGTTCCGAATACGCTGACGCACCCCGGGCTTGCCCGGTATCGCCCAGTTCTGCGTTTTTGATTTCGAGGGATGCCATGAAGAGTATCCATGACCGCCGGAGCGATGCTGCTCCACGTCCGGTCACGCTGCCTGCAATTTCCCATACTGAAGCCACGATCAAATGCGTCGGCCCTGCGTTGTTTCGCTCGGAGCACGCCCGCGATTTCGCATGCCTGCTTGATCTCGACCCCGAGGTCGTCCAGTGGAGTTCGGCCCCGCCCATGCTCAGCGACGGCGCCGATGAATATCAGCTCGACTTCGTCGTCATCACCGACAGCGGATCCTTCCTTATCGATGTCGGGCATGAAGAGCCGAGACCGTCGCCGTGGGTGACATCCATAGTCGAATCCATGGGCCACCACTATCGGCCCGTTGCCATGGCCGAGCTGGAAGGCAGCTTCCGTCTCCAGAACAGTAAGGATCTCCTGCGATATGGCTTCTATCGGCCGCCGCTCGGCGACAGGATTCGACTGCTTGCGGCGCTAGACGATATGGGATCCCTGACCGTCGCCGAATGCATGTCGGCAGTCAGGGAAGGGCGGCCGATGCCGACCGTGGCCGCCCTGATCCTTCAAGGATTCTTGGAGCTCGATCTGGATGATGCCCTGATCGGTCCTGATACCCAGGTGCGCCGGATACGCAGCTGACGTGACGCGCTGATGCGCAGGATCCAACGTCACCATTCAGCTTTTCCGGGAACACATAAATGAACATTTCTCGCACCCGCCAGGGATTCGCCCTGCCGGAATACATTGCCTATGCAGGCATCAGCCGTGCCATCGGCACCTATACTCGCGCCCACCGCTTCGCCATCGCTCTCGTTCTTCCGAGATGGGACGAGAAGAGCACCTACCTGCGGGCCGCCGCAGCGCTTTTGAATCCTCTCGCTGATTTCAGGATTTCCGACAGGGTCTATATCGGCGACGCGAAGGAGGAAACATACGACACCATTCTCGATGAACTCGGGAGCAAGAAGACCATCGTCCTGTACAAGGATAAGGACGACATCCCCGAGGAAATCGCGCTCGCCTTCGATGCCGTCCTGCATGTGGAGGCGCCAACGACGCGGCAGGTCCAGGGCGTCGTCAAATGGGTCTACAACATCGACCTCTCGCCGGAGGAGGCTGGAATTCTCGCGCGCAGCAATTGGAGGCGCCTGAAGCTGGCCGTCATGCGGGGCCGCCCCATGTCGCGCATTCTGGCGACGCTTCAGAAGCTAGAGACGGCGACGCCACGCGTTTCGCAAAGACGTCCGGTCTTCGATGAGACCGTGACGCTCGAAACCATGGCAGGCTACGGCGAGGCGCAGCGATGGGGGCTTGATCTCGCTCGCGACATCGCCGACTGGCGCTCGGGATCACTCGCATGGGACGACGTCGATAGAGGGATCATGTTGTCGGGGCCGCCGGGCGTGGGGAAAACAATCTTTAGCCAAGCGCTGGCGGCGACGTGCAACATGGAACTCGTCGTCGCCTCCTATGCCAAATGGCAAGCGCGCGGACACTTGGGAGACTTTCTCAAGGCGATGCAGGCAAGCTTCGCGGACGCCCGGAAGAAGGCACCGGCGATCCTGTTCGTTGACGAGCTCGACGCGTTTGGCGACCGCAACACCGTCGACAGCGGCAATGCCTCGTACGACATCAAAGCGACGAATGGACTGCTTGAGCAGCTCGATGGACTCGACGGGCGAGAAGGCGTCGTGGTGGTCGGCGCCTGCAACAATCCGGATCTCATCGACCCGGCTATCATGCGGCCGGGTCGCCTCGATCGCCATGTCCGCATTCCCCTTCCCGACACCGAAGCACGCGCTTCGATCTTTCGAATGCATTTGAGAGGAGCGTTGACTGATGACGATCATCGCGCCTTCGCCGAGGGTACTGAGGGCATGACAGGTGCGGCCATCCAGTTGATCGTTCGCGGTGCCCGGCGGAGTGCCCGAAGGCGGAAGCGTCCGCTTGAATCGAGAGACGTCTTTGAACACGTTCCTCCCGTCCTCCTGCTGCCGCCTGAGGTGATCAGAGTCAACGCGACCCATGAGATCGGCCACGCGGTCGTCGGTGCAGTCCTCGGAATGGATCTGGCGGAGGTCTCCGTCGCATCGAGCCTGAGGGTAGGGCAGTCATCGCAGTCTGTCGGAAGAGCGGTCTTCACCCGCAATCCGTGGGCAAGAAGGACGAAGGAGCATTACCTCGACCTCATCGCCATGACGATGTCGGGCATGGCGGCCGAACAGCTTTTCCTGGGCTCATGGGACGATGGTGCGGCAGGCGGGGCGGGATCCGACTTGCACGAGGCAACGCAGACTGCGATTACGCTGGAGCGGTCATTCGGCATGGGACGGAAGCTGGCATCCTATGGCCCCATCGACGACCGTCATGCAAACGAGATGAAGTTTCTCGACACCGCTCTCATGTCGGAAGTCGATAGCATCCTGCGGCAACAGTTGGAGCGGGCGACCGCGATCCTCGACCGCCATCGGGAAACGTTCATGAAGCTCGTGGCCGAACTGGTCGAGCGTCACATGCTGCCGGGCAGGGAGGTCTTGGACGCGTTGAATGAAGAAGACGGAAGCGATTTGCTTCGCGTCATTCGTGGTCCTTGATTTCGGAACACGGGCTCGATAAGCATTCGCCCATGAAATCGCGACAACCGGGTCGGCTTCTGCCGGACGGCCGCGAGAGCGCTCAGGCCCCTGGGACAGCGGTGAAAGATCCGTCCTCCCAGGGGTTCGTGCTATAGCAACCAGCTATGCGGCCTTCGTGTTCACCTTCCGCAGATACTGAAATGCCGGAGTGCCTGACACCTCATCGGTGATCGGTGTCGGCATTGCTGACAGCAGCTTTGCAGCGATCTTGTGCGAGGCCTCGTTGTCCGCGCCGATGACGGCTTCGATGTAGAACGTGGTGATCGGTGTCCTGCTGAAGCCGTTAGCAAGCTCTTTCATCGCAGCAGCCACGATGTCCTTGCCCTTGCCCTGTCCACGGTACTTCTCGGGCACCGCGTAGCCGAGGTGGAAGCATTGTGTCCGGTCGATAGGTTCGACCAGAGCGAATATCGCCATCGCGGTCACGATCTTCCCATCTAGTCGGACGTAGGTAAATCGTGGCTTCCCTGTTGGGTGGTCGAGATGGACGAAGAGATCCTTGTCGGTCTCGCATTGCTGGAGCTTTAAGGTACCGTGCGGCAGTTCCCGCTGGAATGAATTCAAGGCATTCATTGGGTCAGTCATTGCAGGCATTATTTTCTCCCCATGCGATGTCGCTTTACACATATGTTTGGCAACGCACGCTTTTTAGGTGTCTTGATCGATATCTTGCAACGTGAAAAGGTGCCGCCACTTTTCTGGAGGAAATCGATGGAGGCATCGTTGCAAAAGGAAGACGACGAGATCCTCGATGACGATAGCTACCTCAAGGTCGAGACGATCTTCGCCAAGCACGGGGAAGCACCACACGTCCTCGACTTTTCCGTCGTTCTCCGGCGGTATCCGGAAGACGACGACAACGCGCCGGCCGGACCCGTTCTCGCCCACCTTAAGGGGTTCATCTTCCAGCCTGGATATATCCCGGAGGATGACGATGACGAAGGATATTTCGATGTCTTCGACGAGCGGAGCCAACACGCAGCGATCGGCTACCGCATTCTCGTGAATGACCGGGATCTCGTTGCAAAAGCTCTGAAAAAAGACGCCGATTTGGACGAACTCTCCGCGGTTGCGTATCTTGAGCGACTGTGGGTGAACCCGTCCTTGCGAGGACACGGCATCGCCCACCGGCTTCTCCGCGAAGCCCAGCATGTACTCGGTCGCCCAGGGCTTCTCGTCATGGTGAAGGCACATCCTGACGATTTCGACGCAGGCGCCAATCAGAAGCTCGCCACCTACTATCAATCGGACAAGCAACTACGCTTCCGCCAGGTTTCGAAGAAGCATGAAGGATGGCTCGTCGCCGCCTGGCAGGACGCTGTCGTCAACGACAAGGATGAGCGCTTCCTAGATCTGGATGTGACGGAAACGCCAGCCGTGGACGAGAACGACTAATGCGTCCACCACGGCAACAACGTGGCCCGTCATCTCCCGAACAACCATCCGAACAGGCCTCGACGCTTTGATGGAGAAGGATGCTGCTCCGGAGTCTTCTCGGTGTCGTCATACCAACCGAGATCCAGAAACATCCGATCCGACCTCTCGTCGTCCTCCCGCTTCCTGTCGGCCTTGATCCGCTCGATATCGGCGGCCAGCATGTCTTCATACAGCTCCGAGGCGGTAGAGTGGTTGGACGGTTCTCCCCAGAGTTCCTTCATCCACTTGCGATCTGTTGCCCCGAGAAGGGGCAAGCGTTCGTTGCCTATTCGATGATAGGCCAGATCAAGGGATGCAAGCCGGGCGTAAGGGATGCGCTCTATGTAGCCGTAATCCGTGTAGCTCCACATTGCCGCAAGGTGGTGCAGTTCCCTGAGCAGATCCTCGTAGTCCGTTTTCTCCTTCCGTGCCTTCCTGATCTTAGTCCGGAGAGCAATCGCCATCTCCCGCCACGCTGCCGGGAGCGGCAGGTGGCGGCGGGCCATAGCATAACGTTGGTCAGGATCGTCCTTGATGCGATCAAGGGCGTCCGCCCAGAACTCACCATTCTCAGGTGCCGGACCTGTTGCCTGTGCAACAAAGCTTCCGTCCGGCTTATGCCGACCGACTACTTCCCACATCCCGCGGTCGAGCGAACGGGCCTCTTGGTCGGTTTCGGTGTCGACCCATTGAGCGGTCATTCGGCGGCATTCTCTTCTTCGGCCGCCTCGATCGCAGCGCGAACACGTCTCGAAGGACGAACTGCTGGATCCGGTCGCGCGTAGTCGGGAGCATGGAAGTATTGCTGGCGCCCGCCAAACCAGATCATTCGCGCGGGCAGATCGTAATCCGGATAGTCGATCAGGTCCGGCCAATCGGGATGCGGGCGGTTCTTTCGGAGTGTTGCGTAGTCGGTCTTAAACCAGCGGTTCAGGACGGTGACACTTCTTGAAGGAAGGGCTTTCGTTTTCATTTCGTTGAGGGGAAGCTGCATGAAGCGGGCATGAAGCCACTCCGCGAAATCCAGCGTGGTCTTTGTTGCCTTCAGGCGCTTGCCGGAGGGTTCGGCTGTTGCGATCTCACCAAGCCAGATTACGCGCTCTTGTGTGACCTCTCTGAGCTTATGATGCCCTTCCTGCATCCGAGTATGTACATTGCTGCCGATCCCGATGTACTGCATGCTCACCTTCCGTTGATACGGACGCTTGCCAATGCACATGTAGAGTCCATCGCCATAGTCGCGGCGAGCAGCCGCCCTCGCGTCATCGAGGCCTCGGTAAGGACCATACCAATTGACCGCGATCATTAGATGCTTGGATATCATTTCGCCCCACAAGAATTGCCGACCGATGAGGTTCTGCCGCTAAATATCGCTGAACTTATACAGTCGTGATTAAAGCAAGCTTGCCTGCATCGTCCTTGGAGACGATTGCAATAATCACGCTTTCGGGGACGTAAAGGCCGCTCGGGTGTGCCTCTCAAGAATGTCGGCGGCGCAGGCCGAAATCTGCTTGCCTCTCCTGAAATCGGGTAGTTTCCCCATCCGATATTGGCGTTCCCATTAATCTGACGATGGCACCGTCCCTTTGCAGAAAGCAGGGGGTAAAATGCCTATTCAACACGGATGGAATTCATGGTCGGCCGAAGCGTCCCGGCTACCGCGGAATGAAGTCAGCGCCGCACATCCTATCCGGCGGAGGGCGTCATGAATCTTAAACAGTTCAAGGAAGATTCAGACAAGCTCAGGCTTGCCCCAGCTTTCCCAGGACCACAGGCTCTTTCGAAGCCGGAGGAGTTCCCGAAGAACGTTCGGATTGTCGAAGGAACGGTCAAGGAAACAGGAACCCAGGCATCGCAGGGGCTGAACGAGAAACACGAAAATCTCGTAAAATACGCATACATCGTCATCGAGACGGACAAGGACATCTTCAAGGTAGAGCATGTCGTCACGAACGATGCCGTTCGCTCCGAGGTCGCGATCGGCAACGAATGCAAGTTCTTTTTCGTTTCCCGCTGGAACGGATCCAGCAACGACAATTTTCTCGTTGCCACGCAAAGTCAGGCGCGCGGCACGAACATGTATTCGCCTTTGTCGTTCACCATGTCCGTTCTTGTGAACCTCTATCGAGGTTTTGCTGTCGGGGCGACGTATGTCGTCAGCTTCGTGACCGTAACTCTCGCGTCGCCGCTCATCTGGGCGCACTACCCATTCTGGACATGCGCGAAGATCGCGCTGATCCCCGCTGTCCTGATGGCCATTGCTCTGTTCAGCATGTCCGGCGCCGGACGTGTTCGTAGCTCGACGCAGCTAGTCCACAAGAAGCTAAAGAGCACGAAGATCAGTGAGGAAATGTACGACGGCCGGGAAATGAAGGTGTTCTGATGCGTATCGATGAGGCCGACCACAAAAGAAAGAAGGCCATGAGCCTTGTTGTCGGCGCCGCCTTGGTCGCTGCGGTAGTTTTGCCACTGCTCTACGTGGCGGTGGGCTCGATAATCGCCATTGTTCGCATAGTTCTGGGATGATCGGAAGCTTTCGCGGCGGCAGGGTCATTCGTCCCGCCTACTGACACCTGCGATGCTTGCCGAGATCGACAACGCGACGAGGTGTGCAATATTCCGGGCGCCGAAGGCGGACTTCAGCCGTTCGATCCTATGCTCGATCGTCCGTGCGGACAGATTGGCGGCCATAGCGACCTCCCGAGTCGATGCTCCTTCCGCCAGCAATTGCAGGATCGCAAGGTCGGCATCGTCCAGTCCGTCGGTTCGTGGTCCTGTCGGCAGCAGGAAGTGTACGTCGACAAGACTGATGCACCATGCACTCCGGCCCGACGAGTTCTTCTGCGGCAGAACGATCCGCGCATAGGCCGCATGCATGCCAAGAATCCTCGCCAGGATATGCCCCATGGACGGGCGCTGTCGTTCGATGGCGGCGACATAGGCCGGAACCATGATTTCATGAAGATATTTCTGATCTGGGAAGTCGCCGAAGGACTGGGACTGCTGCAACAGTCTCATGTCGGCAAACCCAGACGGCAGACCATAGGTTTGGATGAACTCGATGCGGAAGTCCCGAGTA
>NZ_JBNDIC010000087.1:0-14561 GCF_056755475.1 Rhizobium sp. KNZ2-6A
CCCCGGACCTTCGGTCCGACCCTCCCCCTCAAGGGGAGGGTGGAGACCACCCTATGAAATTCAACAGGCTGAGACTTGTCGGCTTCAAATCCTTCGTCGAACCGGGGGAATTCGTCATCGAGCGCGGCCTGACCGGTGTCGTCGGGCCGAACGGCTGCGGCAAGTCCAATCTTGTCGAAGCGCTGCGCTGGGTGATGGGCGAGAATTCCTACAAGAACATGCGCGCCTCCGGCATGGACGACGTGATCTTCTCCGGATCCGGCAACCGCCCGGCCCGCAACACCGCCGAAGTCGGCCTTTATCTCGACAATAGCGATCGCACCGCGCCCGCCGCCTTCAACGACAGCGACGAGATACAGGTCACGCGCCGCATCGAGCGCGAGCAGGGCTCCGTCTATCGCATCAACGGCAAGGAGGCGCGCGCCAAGGATGTGCAGCTGCTGTTTGCAGATGCCTCCACTGGCGCCCGTTCGCCGTCCATGGTCGGGCAGGGGCGTATCGGGGAGCTGATCCAGGCGAAGCCCCAGGCGAGGCGCCAACTGCTGGAAGAGGCTGCCGGCATTTCCGGCCTACATTCGCGCCGGCACGAGGCGGAGCTGCGCCTGCGCGCCGCCGAAGGCAATCTTGAGCGGTTGGATGACGTGACGTCGCAGCTCGAAAGCCAGATCGAAAGCCTGAAGCGTCAGGCGCGGCAGGCCAACCGCTTCAAGACGCTCTCGGCCGACATTCGCGCCCGAGAGGCCATGCTGCTGCATATCCGCTGGGTGCAGGCCAAGGAAGCCGAGGCCGAGGCCGATAGTGCGCTCAACCAAGCAACGGTGCTGGTCGCCGAAAAGGCGCAGATCCAGATGGAGGCGGCAAAGGCGCAGGGCATTGCCAGCTTCAAGCTGCCGGAGCTGCGCGACGATGAGGCGAAGGCCGCCGCCGCCCTGCAGCGTCTGCAGATTGCCCGCTCGCAATTGGAAGAGGATGTCAATCGCATCCTGCGGCGGCGTGATGAATTGATCCGTCGCCTAGCACAGCTGGCCGAGGATATCAGCCGCGAGCAGCGGCTTGTCGCCGACAATGCTTCCATTCTTGCCAAGCTGGATGCGGAAGAAGCCGATCTCGCCGACATCCTTGCCGATTCCGGCAGGCTTGCCGAGGAGACGCGTATCGCGTTCGAGGAGGCTGCCGCCAAGCTCGCCGACAGCGAGCGCATCTTTACCGCCCTGACCGCCGAACGCGCCGAGACTGCCGCCGCCCGCAATCAGCTGGAGCGCGCCATCCGCGATCTGGCCGATCGCAAGATGCGGCTCGAGCGTCAGGCCGACGAAGCGAATCGCGAGCTCGCAGCCATCGACGAGAAGATGGCCGATCTGCCCGATCCCAGCGAAAAGCGCGATATGGTCGAAGCGGCGGAGAATGTCGTTGCCGACGCGGAAGGCGAGATCCAGCGCGTCGAGGCGGTTCTTGCCAAGGCGCGTGAAACCGAGGCGCTATCGCGCGGACCGGTCGAACAGGCGCGGGCACGTCTGAACGCGCTTGAAACTGAGGCGCGGACCATTTCCAAAATGCTGGCGGCGGGCGATACATCAGGCGCTTTTTCGCCGGTTGCAGAGGAGCTGCGCGTCGACCGTGGTTTCGAGACCGCGCTTGGCGCAGTGCTCGGGGATGATCTGGAATCCTCGCTCGATTCCGAGGCGCCAGTCTATTGGTCCGACAATGGCAGCGGCGCTACCGATCCGGCCCTGCCCGAGGGCGTCGCACCCTTGATTGCCCATGTCGGCGCGCCGGCCGCGTTGACGCGGCGCTTGCGCCAGATCGGCATCGTTTCGGCTGAAGACGCGTTGCGTTTGATGCCGGAGCTGAAACCCGGACAGCGGTTGGTCACCAGGGATGGCGCGGTTTTCCGCTGGGATGGTCATGTCACCGGCGCCGATGCGCCGAGTGCCGCTGCCTTGCGGCTGGCGCAGAAGAACCGCCTCTCCGAGCTGGAAGCCGAAGCCGAGCTTGCGCGCGATGTGCTTGTGGAGGCTGAAGAGCGTCTGTCGGCCGCCGCCGAGGCGATCAGGGCCGAAGAAGGACATCTGGCCACCGCCCGCGATGCCAGCCGGCTTGCGGCCCGGCATCTGACCGAGGCGCGTGAAGCGCTGGCTGCGGCCGAGCGAGCCTCGGGCGATCTCATCCGCCGCCGCGATGTCGTCGTCGAGGCCGCCAGCCGGTTGCGGGAGCAGCTCGAAGATGTTGTCATGCAGGATGAGAATGCCCGTATCGAACTGGAAGATGCGCCGGATCTCGACGCCATCGATGTGAAGCTGCGCGACCAGCAGGCGGAGGTCGCGACGGATCGCGGCGCGCTTGCCGAAGCGCGTGCCCGCGATGAAGGCTTGAACCGGGAAAACGAGGCGCGGCAACGCCGCCTCCTGGCGATCCGGCAGGAGCGTGATACCTGGCGCCAGCGCGCGGCCAGCGCCGAGGAGCATATCCAGACACTGCGCGACCGTGAAGAGGAAGCGCGCGAGGAAGCGGCCGAACTCGATCTCGCCCCCGATGAATTCGACGACAAGCGCCGAGCCCTGATGAACGAGCTGCAGAAGGCCGAGGAGACGCGCCGTCAGGCCGCCGACCGCCTTGCCGAAGCGGAGGTCGTTCAGCGCGAGGCCGATCGCCATGCGACGACGGCCCTTTCCGAACTGGCGGAAAGCCGCGAGAAGCGCGGCCGTGTCGAGGAGCGGCTGGTCTCTGCCCGCGAGCGTCGGCAGGAGAGCGAACTGCGTATCCGTCAGGCGCTCAATGTCGAGCCGCACGAGGCCATGCGCCTGACCGGCCTTTCGTCAGTGCAGAACGTGCCGGATCTGCGTGAGGTCGAACGCGAGCTGGAACGGCTGAAGATTGAACGCGAGCGTCTTGGCGCCGTCAATCTGCGCGCCGAGGAGGAGAGCAAGGAGCTGACCGAGCGGCTGCAGGCGCTGATCAAGGAGCGCGATGATGTCATCGATGCCATCAGGAAGCTGCGCGGTGCGATCCAGAGCCTTAACCGCGAAGGCCGCGAACGCTTGATCGTTGCCTTCGATGTCGTCAATGCGCAGTTCCAGCGCCTGTTCACGCATCTTTTCGGTGGCGGCACGGCCGAGCTGCAGCTCATCGAATCGGACGATCCGCTGGAAGCGGGTCTGGAAATCCTCGCCCGCCCGCCGGGCAAGAAGCCGCAGACCATGACGCTTCTCTCGGGCGGCGAGCAGGCGCTGACGGCCATGGCGCTGATCTTCGCCGTATTCCTCACCAATCCCGCGCCGATCTGCGTGTTGGACGAAGTCGATGCGCCGCTCGACGACCACAATGTCGAGCGCTATTGCAACCTCATGGACGAGATGGCGGCCTCGACCGAGACCCGCTTCGTGGTCATCACCCACAATCCCATCACCATGGCCCGCATGGACCGCCTCTTCGGTGTGACCATGGCGGAGCAGGGCGTCTCGCAGCTCGTCTCCGTCGATCTGCAGACCGCCGAGCGCCTGCGCGAGATCGCCTGACATTTTTCGCCGCGCGCTGGGAATTTCCACCAAAGCGTTGATTGTCCGAACCAATCGAGGATGGATTCGTCGCTCCCAAAGGGCGTCGGAGGAATGCTCATCGGTAGCCCACTGGACCGACGATGTTTTAGCCTTTGGCGACAGGCGCCGGCGGCACGGGGAGGATGATTTCGGATGCGACCTTCCAATCGCTTTTGACCTTGATCCAATTGATGATCATCAGGAACGGCTTCGGCGTGCCGTCCTGACCGGCATAGGAAACCGTAATGTTCATCGGCGCATAGGATTCTGCCATTTCGCGGGTCAATCCGACGACCTTGAATTTGGAGAAATCGGGCGCAAGCACGACGGGTCCCGACCCGGCGATGTCGTGGAGCTTCCGGTCCACCGCCTCGTTACCCCAAAATCCAGCCCAGTTGCCTTCAGATGGGATGGCGCTTTTTGCGACCAGAAGGGCGGAAGGCGACTGCCAGAACATGTTGTGCAACGCCTTGAGATCATGCTTGTTCGCCGAATCCATGAGTTGGCTGAAATGCGATTTGATCGTGCTCAGGGTCTGAACGTCCAGCGGATCCGTATGCACGGCTGGCGCTGCCGCCGCTGATCCCGCCGAAAGCATTGCCAAAGCGAAGGCGGCGGAGAGCATTGTTTGCATGTTCAATATCCCTTGCGTTCGTTGATGAGGGCGAATTCTAAAAAGAGGAACTGAAAATCGGGCCGGCGGTGAACCTGGCCCGGTAGATCCCATTGTTCCTAGCTTTTCCCTTTGGCGGCGTTCGAGGCACCCCAAAGTGAGCCCGGATTGGCGCGATTGGGATAGAGTTCCAGCATGGCGTCGTAGAGCTCACGCGCGGTCGTCGTTGCCTCGTTCAGGCGATTGAAGTCGAGGAGATATTGCCGTGTTTCGCCGATGATGCGGGGATCATCGGCATTTTGAGGCAACTTATGCCCGGCGATTACCGCCTTGGGCTGCAGTGCCTCGAGCTTGTCGAGCGCGGCAATCCATTCAAGCCGGCTCCGCGTATCGGTTTCGCCAAGGTAAAGGTGGATGCCATCGTAGACGACATCCCCACCGACGATCAGTCCGATCGATGGGACATACAAGCAGGTTGAGTGGCTCGTGTCCGTATGCCCGGCATTCACCACGACGAGCTTATGCCCTTCCAGTTCCAAAGTGTCGCCTTCGAGCGGCTCGGCGATCAGCAACCGGTCGAGGATCTGGCCGGGAAAGAGCCTGCGCCAGAAATTGTCGATCGACGCTGGCGACAATTGCGTGTGCATGGTCTCGACCACCGCCGGCGTCGCGAGCGCCCTCGCATTGGGAAAACGCTCCAGAAGCGGTGCGAGGCCGAAGAAATGATCGCCATGTCCGTGGGTGATATAGATCGTCGTGAGGTTCTTGCCGCTCGCGACGACCCAATCCAGCAAGACCTGCGCGTGCTCGGCCGTAAGAAACGTATCGACAAGGACTGCGTCGTGCTCGCCATGGATGAGCGTTGATGAATTCACCACCCACAACAGCTCTTCCTTGCCGGGCGGCACGTCTCGGCCCAGGCCGGGGCGTTTGATTGTCAGTACATTCCAGTTCAAGTCCGTCTTGGAAAACACGATCACTATCCTTCCAACCAATTGATCTCATTGGATACGCTCATGTTCGCGATGATCCGAAGGCGCGCTTCGCCGACAGGCATCCCCAACGAGGATGCCCGTGTCCGCATTCGATCTTCGGTATGATGCGCGTTAGCATGCCGCTCTCTTGACACATGTTCCGAGAGTTGCGATTAATATCGTATGACCGGTTGGTCGGAATTAGTCAAGAGGTCTGAAATGAAATCTCCTGCAGGCGCCAAGCGCGGCCCGAAGCCAAAGCCTGATACGCGTAACAATCTCCTTCAGGTAGGCCTGCGGATGATCCACGCCGAAGGCTATGCGGCGACCGGCATCCAGAGCATCGTGGATGGGGCGAATGTTCCGAAGGCCTCATTCTACAATCATTTTCCCAGCAAGGAGGCGTTCGGGATCGAAGTCATCGATGCCTATTTCGATCGCAACGAGGGCAAGTTGCGTGACTTCTTCTGCAATTCGAATGTCGGGCCGCTTGCCAGGCTGGAGGCTTACTTCGATGATCGCATCGCTGCCTTCAGGGCGAACGGATTTGCGCGGGGATGCCTGCTTGGCAATTTCAGCGCGGAGATCGCCGATCACAGCGAGCTGATGCGCGAGCATCTGGCCGAGCATTTTGAAGCGTGGGGCAGCTTCTTTGAAAAATGCATTGCCGAGGCGCAGGAACGGGGGGTGATCAGCGACAAGTTTCCCGCAGCTTTGCTCGGCCGTTTCGTATTGAACAGTTGGGAAGGCGCGTTGCTGCGCATGCGAGCCGAAAAGAGCGATGCAGCGCTGGTAGAATTCAAGAAAGTCGTCTTTGGCGGGCTCTTCGCCTAGGGTCAGGACCTACTGATTTCGTTTGAGATGTGAGATTCACAGCTCCACATGCACATGGACGTGGGGAATGTCGTCGCCTGAAAAGAGGAAGGCGATACGGTTCACCCCGTCAGCCCTCTGTGGAAATCAACAGTCTGCCCTTTGATTCGGTGCGGAAAGCGAACGCGGTGGAAGATCAGAGTTTATAGGAGAACATCACAATCGGCTCGGCTGCGGCGCCTCGACCTTCGTAGAGGGCGCGAGCGGCATTGTTTTCGATGTCTGTAACGATCCACGCCTGGTGACATTTTAGCGTTTTTCCCCACGCAAAGACCTCGTCGACGAGGCGTCGCGCAACACCACGTCGCTGGAAAGGCGGAGCGACGCCCAGATTGTCAATGTAGACATCCGATGCTTCATCGAGGTGGCTGTGAACGTAGGCGGCGACCTGGCCGATAACCTGCTTTCCGCAAATCGCAAGGATCATCAGGTGCCCCGGCGACTCCAAATAGGTCGCAAGCCGCTGGGCGTTAATTTCCTTGTCGAAAACCCCTTCCGCGATGTTCTCTAGCAGCCCGGCGGTATCTCGCGTGAGGCGATACGTTGTGATTACTTCCGGCATAGCTCAGTGAATCCAAATGCGCAGCGCAGTAAGATGTTTGGCATCATCGCACTGACTGGCGCCATTGTCGAAGGCTACTCTCGCCTCGGCCGCAGTTGGCAGACCAAGCGCGGGATGTCTGGACGAAATGTCCGCTCGATCCCTATCCGGCGCTGAAAGCGGGCTTGCGGAAGCCGCTATGCCGCTTTTCGCCGTATCCCGGTAACATTCCTTGAAAAGGAAAATTGTTTCTCTTATCGACAAGAAATTGCCGTCCTGGCTGCCGTGCAGCCGGAAAGCGTGTTAGGTTTCTTTTCGATCAACAACATGGGCGCTGATCCGCCCGGAAGGGAAGTATGTCTGGTTCGACTGGCGGTATTTTCGATTTCCTCGGAATATTCGCCGTATTGCTGCTTGTCGCCGCCAACGGCTTTTTCGTTGCGGCCGAGTTCTCTCTGGTGTCCGTCCGCCGCAGCCGCGTGACGGAGCTGGTCACCGAAGGGCGGATGAACGCCAAGTCTTTGCAGAAGGCGGTCGATAATCTCGACGCCAATCTGGCAGCCACACAACTCGGCATCACCATTTCATCGCTCGCCCTCGGCTGGGTCGGTGAACCGGCGCTCGCGCATCTGCTGGAACCGCTTCTCGGTTTCCTTCCCGGAGCATGGGCTGCGGCCAGCTCTCATGCGATTGCCGTCGCCATTTCCTTCATCATCATCACCGCGCTTCATATCGTGCTCGGCGAACTTGCGCCGAAGAGTCTGGCATTGCAGCGCAGTGAAGGCACGGCCCTCGGCGTCGTGCGGCCGCTTGGCCTGTTTCTCTTTTTGCTGCGCCCGGCAATCACCGTGCTCAACGGCCTCGGCAATCTCGTCCTTCGCCTCTTCGGCCTGCGCCCCGGCGCCGGCGAGGGCTCGCTGCATTCGCCGGCCGAGATCAAGCTTTTGATCGCCGAAAGCCAGGAGGCCGGCCTGCTGGAGCAAGCGCAACAGGATCTGGTCGAACGCGTCTTCAACATCGGCAACCGGGACGTCTCCAACATCATGACGCCACGGCTGGAGGTCGATTGGATCGATGCCGACGATACGCCGGAAGAAATGCAGAAAACCATTCGAGAAAGCCGCTTCGAGCAGCTTCTGGTCGCTCGCGGATCGATCGACGAGCCGATCGGCATGATCCTGAAGAAGGATCTCCTCGACCAGCTTTTGAACGGCGAGCCGCTGAATCCGATGGCCGTCATCCGTCAGCCGCTTGTTGTCCACGAGTCCACAGCCGTCTTCAAGGTGCTTGAAAGCTTCAAGCGCGCGCCCGTCCGCCTTGCCATGGTCATCGACGAATATGGCAGCCTGGAAGGCATCGTCACGCAGACGGACCTGCTGGAAGCGATTGCCGGCGATCTGCCTGATATGGACGACGACACGCCCGATGTCGTCGAGCGGGCCGATGGGTCGCTGCTGATGGAAGGCATGATGCCGGTCTACGACGCCTTTGCGCGGCTGGGGCTGCGCTTCAGCGAGGAGGACGTCAATTTCCACACACTGGCGGGCTTTGCTCTCTACCAGCTCGGCCATCTGCCTGAAGTGGGCGAAAGCTTCTCCTTCGGCGGCTGGCATTTTGAAATCATCGATCTCGACGGCATGCGCATCGACAAGATTCTGGCCCAGCGCGAGCCGCAGGCTTAGCCGCCAAGCCGCCCTAAATTGACCCGGAAGCTCCCGATTTCGATCAATCGATTGAAATCGGAGAGCTTCGCGTCATATTTATTGTGCAGCGCAACATTTTGCCGCATTTGTCGATTTTCATTTGTGGCTCAATGAATTAAGTTCAACCGGAGGAGTTGGACGGAGACGATGACGAAGTGGGTCTATACATTCGGCGGCGGCAAGGCCGAGGGAGGCGCCGGCGACTTTGAACGGCTCGGCGGCAAGGGCGCCAATCTTGCTGAAATGTGCAATCTCGGCCTGCCGGTTCCGCCGGGGCTGACGATCGTCAGCGAGGTCTGCGCTTCCTATTACAAGAATGGTCGCAACATCCCCGAAGAGCTGAAGCCGCAGGTCATGCAGGGCCTGCAGCGAATGGAGGCCATTGCCGGGCGCAGGTTCGGCGATACCGCGCGGCCATTGCTGGTTTCCGTGCGTTCGGGCGGCCGTGCATCCATGCCGGGCATGATGGATACCGTCCTCAATCTCGGCCTCAACGATGCCACGGTGCAGGCGCTCGGCCACGATGCCGGCGACGCCCGCTTCGCCTGGGATAGTTATCGCCGCTTCATCCAGATGTATGCCGATGTCGTCATGGGTCTCGACAACGAGGTCTTCGAAGAGATTCTGGAGGATGAAAAGGCGAGGTTCGGCCACGAGTTCGACACCGACCTGACCGCTGTCGAATGGCAGCATGTGGTCTCGATCTACAAGACCGTCATC
This sequence comes from Rhizobium sp. KNZ2-6A, assembly GCF_056755475.1. NCBI lineage: Bacteria > Pseudomonadati > Pseudomonadota > Alphaproteobacteria > Hyphomicrobiales > Rhizobiaceae > Rhizobium > Rhizobium sp. KNZ2-6A. Next base: position 8,961 of record NZ_JBNDIC010000087.1, read on the forward strand.
GAGGAAGAATTGGGCGAGGCCTTTCCACAGGAGCCGGAGGTTCAGCTCTGGGGTGCCGTCGGCGCGGTCTTTGCGAGCTGGATGAATGCCCGCGCCGTCACCTATCGGCAATTGCACAATATCCCCGAGGTATGGGGAACCGCCGTCAACATTCAGGCGATGGTTTTCGGCAATCTCGGCAATTCCTCCGCCACCGGCGTCGCCTTCACCCGCAACCCTTCGACCGGCGAGAAGGAGCTTTACGGCGAATTCCTCGTCAACGCGCAAGGGGAGGATGTCGTTGCCGGCATCCGTACGCCGCAAAGCATTACGGAAATGGCCCGCATCGCCTCCGGCTATGACAAGCCGTCGATGGAAAAGCTGATGCCCGAGGCTTTTGCCGAGTTTCGAAGCATCTGCGCACAGCTGGAATCGCACTACCGCGAGGTTCAGGATCTGGAATTCACCATCGAGCGCGGCAAGCTCTGGATGCTGCAGACCCGCAATGCCAAGCGAACCACCAAGGCGGCGATGAAGATCGCCGTCGACATGGTCGATGAGGGGCTGATCACGGAAGACGAAGCTGTTTCCCGCATCGAGCCGACGACGCTGGACCAGCTGCTGCACCCGACGATCGACCCGCGCGTCCGCCGCGAGGTCATCGGTTCAGGTCTTCCCGCATCGCCTGGTGCCGCCACCGGCGAGATCGTCTTCACGGCTGAAGAGGCGATCATTGCCGAAGAGGAAGGCCGCAAGGCGATCCTCGTGCGCATCGAAACGAGCCCTGAGGACATTCACGGCATGCACGCCGCCGAGGCGATCCTCACCACCCGCGGCGGCATGACCAGCCATGCGGCCGTGGTCGCCCGCGGCATGGGCATCCCCTGCGTCGTCGGCGCCGGCACCATGCGCATCGATATGCGCAATGAAAAGCTGATCGGCATCGGCATCACATTGAAGAAGGGTGATATCGTCACGATAGACGGATCCACCGGCCAGGTCCTGAAGGGCGAAGTGCCGATGATCCAGCCGGAACTGTCGGGCGATTTTGGCCGTATTATGGCCTGGGCAGATCGCTCGCGGCGCATGACAGTGCGCACCAATGCCGACACGCCCGCCGATGCGCGCGCGGCCCGCTCCTTCGGCGCCGAGGGCATCGGCCTATGCCGTACGGAGCACATGTTCTTCGAGGGCGATCGCATCCATGTCATGCGCGAGATGATTCTTGCCGAGGACGAAAAGGGGCGCCGCGCCGCCCTTGCCAAGCTCATGCCGATGCAGCGCCTCGATTTCACCGGCCTGTTCACCATCATGCACGGCCTGCCGGTGACCATCCGCCTGCTCGATCCGCCGCTACACGAATTCCTGCCGAAAACGGATGAGGAGATCGCCGACGTCGCCGGCATCATGGGCATGGAGCCGGCCACCCTGCGCCAGCGGGTCGATGCGCTGCACGAATTCAATCCCATGCTCGGCCATCGCGGCTGCCGGCTGGCGATTTCCTATCCGGAGATCGTCGAGATGCAGGCCCGTGCCATTTTCGAGGCGGCGGTTCTCGCCGCACGCGAGACGGGGGCTGCGGTCGTGCCCGAGATCATGGTGCCGCTTGTCGGCCTGCGTTCCGAACTCGATTACGTCAAGGCCCGCATCGACGAGGTGGCGCGCGCCGTCATGACGGAAGCGAAAATGAAGATCGATTATCTTGTCGGCACGATGATCGAGCTGCCGCGCGCGGCCTTGCGCGCCCATATCATCGCCGAAGCGGCCGAATTCTTCTCCTTCGGCACGAACGACCTGACCCAGACCACATTCGGCATGTCGCGCGACGATGCCGCCGCCTTCATCCCGACCTATCAGCGCAAGGGCATCATCGAGCATGATCCTTTCATTTCGCTCGATTTCGACGGGGTCGGCGAGCTCATCCGCATCGCGTCCGAGCGCGGACGCCGCACGCGCAACGACATGAAGCTCGGCATCTGCGGTGAGCATGGCGGCGATCCCGCCTCGATCCACTTCTGCGAGGATATCGGGCTGGATTACGTGTCCTGTTCGCCGTTCCGCGTGCCTATCGCCCGGCTTGCGGCGGCGCAGGCGGCAATCAAGGGAAGAGGCTGATTTTCTGAAATATGCCGATCAGCGGCGCCAATAGCCACGGTGATATCCCGGGCCGCCGACCACGATTGTCGGCCCCCAGAAGAAATCATCGTTGCTTTCCATGAAAGCCCTTTGATCTGCCCGCCGGCTAAGGTCCTGATTCATCAGGCAGTTGGCGAAATTCTCCGACCCGCGCCTGAAGCCGTAGCCGCCGCATCTCGCCTCGTCGGCCGCGCGGATTTCCTCGGCCGTCTGGCAGGAGGAAAGCACGAGCGTGATGGTGAGGAGGGAGAGGATGGAAGCGGCGATACGCATGACTTTGTGTCCTGAATGCTGATGTGCAGGCACGAATTATAGCGCCGCGCGGCATGGCGCGAAAGGCGTATTGGACCGTAGGCGGGACTGCCTATGCGGCTTCCTTCGGCTTTGCCGGCAATCGCCGCAGCAGATCGACGAAGGCATCGGCAAACCGCAAAAGGTGCTCGGTTTCATCGTCCGGTTGCAGCAAGCGGATTTCCGCGCCGTCTTCGTCGAGCGCGGCAAAGAGGGTGCGCGTCGTCGCATCGCCTTCGGGAATGCGGATGACCGCCAGCCTGCGGCAATCAGGGATCAGCCCCGCGGCCGGAAGGTCGAACAGGAAGTCGCCGCGCACGGCGGAAGCAGCGTTTCGCACAGCCTCGCAGAAGCCCGACTCTCCGCCGGAAAAACCTTCGAGCGAAAGCTCCAGTTCCAGGAGTTCCAGCGGCAGGATCGGATCGGCCGCATCGGTCCCCGCAATGGCCGCTGCCGGCAACGGTTTGGCGGCGGCGTCTTGAGAAACTATCGGTTCCATCTCACCAAGTCCTTTCACAGCCTCGATAAAACGCTGAAGAATGGCCTTTTTTTGGAATTTAAGCAAGCGCTCACGTTTTTGGTCTAGGCGTTACTGGTTTCAGCCTTGACGAAACATGGGGCGTTGATGTCGTGACATTCGATTTATTTTCGCCGTTTCTTGATCTAAACATAAGTCGCTTTCTGGGATTCGGTGCATCCGGCTTCCGATCCGACGCGCCGACGAGCCCTTGATGACCATCCGCTTCGACCGTCCTGTTTCACATGCCGCCCGCGCTGCGCGTCTGATCGCTTCGTTTGCCCTGGTGCTCTGCGGCGTGACGCTGATCGGCTATCGCTTCGGACCGCTGGAAACGCCTTATTTCGTGCTGTTGCTGCTGATTTCGGCCGGTTGCGCCGTGCTTTCGGTGCTGCTTGCCTTCATCGGCCTTGCCCAGCTCTGGCAGAATGCCGCCATCGGCGGCGTCTCCGCCGTCAAGGCGCTCGTCTATGCCGCTCTGCCGCTTGCCATTTTCGGTTTCGGCGCCGAGCGCTACTGGAGCCGGCCGCCGATCTACGAGATTTCGACCGATCTCAACGAGCCGCCGGAATGGCTGGCAACGCCGGACAGCAGGCAGCTGTGGCTGCCGCCGCGCCATTTGGAGACGCAGCAGGAGCGCGAGGCGCAGTTCGATGCTTATCCCGCTTTGATCAGCCGGCGCTACGAGGGGGCTTCCGACCGCGTGCTGGAAGCGGTGCGCAAGGTCGCGCGTGACCGTCACATCACCATCGTCAAGGCTGAAGGCGCCGAGGTGACCGATCCGAACGGCAGTGTGAAGCCGAAGCGCCGCGCCCGCCCGCAGACCATCAATCCCGCGCAGAATGACGGTGCCGGCGGCGATGTGCCCGATATCGTCCCGGTGCCGACACCGCGCCCCTTCCGCGATGGCGTCGCGGAGCTCATCCGCCAGAATACTGATGTTACTCTGCAGGGCGAAACCCGTACCCGCATCTTCGGCCTGCCATGCGACTTGGTGATCCGCATTCGCGAGGAGGCGGAAACCACCCTGGTCGATATCCGCGTCGCCTCCCGATACGGCCAGAACGACCTCGGAGTCAGCGCCGATTTGGCGGATGGCTACTTGAAGGCGCTGGACGCGGAATTGCTCGGCATCGCCGGAAGCTGAGACGGCTCAGGCGGGACGATAAGCCCCGAAAAGCGCCGGCGGCCCATCGGTTTCCACCAGGCCCTTTTCGACCAGATCTTCCAGATGCGCCAGCACCGAAAGAGCTGCCGCTCCATGCAGGCGCGGGTCGGTATCGCGATAGATGGCCTTCACCATATCCGGGATCAGCCGGTCGCCGGCCTTGATGCGCTCCAGCACGGCGCGCTCGCGCATGCGCCGGTGGGTCCGCAATCCCCGCATGAAGGAGGCGGGCTCCTTCACCCGGCCGCCATGGCCGGGCAGGAACAGCCGGTCGTCGCGGGCAAGCAGCCGCTCCAGCGAGGCCATGTAATCCGCCATCGAACCGTCCGGTGGCGCCACGATCGAGGTCGCCCAGGCCATGACATGATCGGCCGAAAAGACGATGCCGGTGCCGTCGAGTGCGAAGCACGCGTGGTTGGCCGTATGGCCTGGCGTCAGCAGCGCCGTCAGCTGCCATCCATCCCCGGAAACGCTTTCGCCGTCGCCGAGCACGATATCCGGCCGGAATTCCATGTCGGAGCTTTCGGCGAAGGGATTGATCTCGCCTTGATGGAGCGGCCGCGCGGCGCGATGCGGCCCTTCGCCGACGGTCAGCGCCCCCGTCGCCTCCTTCAGCCTTTTCGCAAGCGGCGAGTGGTCGCGATGGGTGTGGCTGACGAAGATATGCGTGACTTCGCGCCCTTTGAGCGTCGCCATCAGGGCGGCGAAATGCGCCTCATTCTCCGGACCGGGATCGATGACCGCGACGGAAGAGCCGCCGACGATATAGCTATTGGTGCCGTGAAAGGTGAAGGCGCTGGGATTGTTGACCGTCATCCGCTCGATGCCGGGCGCGACCGGTACGGCGCGGCCATAGGCGGGTTCGAAGGCAAGGTCGAAGTCAGGCGTGCTCATGATTGCTTGTATTCGATTTCGATAAAGGACATCGGCTCGGCGCCGGCATTGACGACATTGTGCTCGACACCAGCCTCGCGCCGATAGGCGGCACCCCTAGCGATATCGACCCGCCGGCTGCCACCAGGCTCCTCCAGCAGAAACCGGCAATCGGTCATCGGCACCACGACATAACCGAGGCCATGGACATGATGCCCGGTATCGGCGCCGGGCTCGAAATCCCAGCGCGTAATGCGGCAGACGGCATCATCGAGAAGCACGGTGGGCACGGCCGGCGGGCGGGCGCGAAACTGGCTCATCGGACCTCCTCATTGGCAATTCAGTGCCGCAAGACCTATCATAGCCGCCCGGAAAGCACACAGAAATATGCATCCGCCCATCACTTAGTCATTGTAGCGGCAAGCGACCTTTGCTAATCAGACGCCGATTTGGCTGGCATGACAGCCATTTCCTTCGTTGGGGCGTCGCCAAGCGGTAAGGCACCGGTTTTTGGTACCGGCATTCCCAGGTTCGAATCCTGGCGCCCCAGCCACGCAATATTGGGTCCGTTCTGGACACATAGGTTACGGTTTATTCCTGAGACATAGGTAACACTTTTGGACCGAAAGGGTTCGGC
>NZ_JBNDIC010000088.1:0-14001 GCF_056755475.1 Rhizobium sp. KNZ2-6A
CCGGTCAGAATGGTGAATCTGATTTGCTCACAAAAGGGAATCCCAATTCCGATTCCGCCTAAATTCATCCCGCTCTAACAGATTTCCGACCTCCGGCGGCCTCAATGGCAAATGGCTCTTGCAGAACGCACTCAAATCACATAAAGATATCTTTATATCTTGATTGGGTGTCGAATGACGGATGTGGTGAAGCTCGGCTTGGATGAAGTTGTTGACGTGCTGAAGGCGGTCGGCGAACCGACGCGGCTGCGTCTCATGGCACTGCTCGTAGCAAGTGATCTCACTGTCACCGATCTTACCGAAATTCTCGGCCAGTCGCAGCCGCGTATTTCCCGGCACTTGAAGCTGCTTGGCGAAGCCGGCCTGATCGACCGCTATCAGGAAGGCGCCTGGGCTTATTTCCGCTTGAAGCAGGAAGGCAAGGCGGTGACCTTGGCGCGTACGCTTCTGCGTCACACCGCCGAGAAGGACACCGTCCTGCTGCGCGATGGCGAGCGCCTTGCTTCGGTCAAGCGCATCCGTGCAGAACGCGCGCAGGCCTATTTCAGCCGCAATGCCGCCGAGTGGGACGAATTGCGCCGCCTGCATGTCGCCGATGAGGATGTCGATAAGGCGCTGATCGAGCTGATTGGCCCGCAGCCGATCGATTCCTTTCTCGATCTCGGCACGGGCACTGGGCGGATGCTTCAACTCCTGGCAGGCCACTACCGTCGCGCCATCGGCATCGATGCCAGCCGTGACATGCTCGCGGTCGCCCGCGCCAATCTCGATCGCGCCAATATCACCGCTGCATCGGTGCGTCATGGCGATATTTTCAACCTGCCGCTCGAGCAGCAGGATTTCGATCTGATCACCATCCATCAGGTGCTGCATTTCCTCGATCAGCCGGAGATCGCCGTAGCCGAGGCGGCGCGAATGCTGCGGCCCGGCGGCCGGCTCGTCATCATCGATCTCGCGCCGCACGGACTTGAATATCTGCGCGACGAGCATGCGCATCTGCGTCTCGGCTTCTCGGATCAGGCCATTTCGGATTGGCTGAAACTGGCCGGGCTGGATGTCGAGCGCGTGCAGCACCTCCATTCCGGGAGGGAAGGCGGTCAGGCACTGACAGTCAGCATCTGGCTGGCGCGCGATCCGCGGCTGCTGATGGCAGCCGACCAAGGCCACCAGTCGTCCCCCATTCTTGCCGGGAGAGTTTGACATGTCTTCGAGATCCGAAAATCGGAATGACGGTATCCGTGTCTCCTTCGAGTTCTTTCCGCCGAAGTCGGAAGAAGCTGAGCAGCAGCTGTGGGCCACCGTTGCAGACCTTAGCGATTGGGAACCCGAGTTCGTTTCCGTGACCTATGGGGCAGGCGGCTCGACGAAGGCGCCGACGCTTTCCGCCGTGCGCAGGATGATCCATGAAACACCGTTCACGACGGCATCGCATCTCACCTGTGTCGGCGCGACACGCGAAGATACGCATCGTGTGATCGACGAGTTCCTTGCCGCGGGTGTTCGCCGTTTCGTCGCCCTGCGCGGCGATCCGCCCGGCGGTGTCGGCTCGGCCTATCAGCCGCATCCGGGCGGTTACGCCAATGCCGCCGAACTGGTGGGTGCTTTGCGTGAGCGCGGCGATTTCGATATTTCCGTATCTGCCTATCCGGAAAAGCATCCGGAAAGCCGCGATACCGCTGCGGATATCGACATGCTGAAGCGGAAGGCCGAGAATGGCGCCGACCGGGCGCTGACCCAATTCTTCTTCGATAATGATGCGTTCGAGCGCTATCATGATCGCGTTCGCGCGGCTGGCATCCGCATCCCCATCGTGCCTGGCATCATGCCGATCCAGAACCTCACCCAGCTGAAGCGCTTTGCCGGCGCATGTGGCGCCAGCATCCCGTCCCGGCTTGACGAGCGTTTCGACGGTCTGGACGAGAATGTCGAGGAGCGTGCCAAGGTCGCCGCGGATGTCGCGGCCGAACAGATCCAGGATCTGATGCGTCGCGGCATTCACGAGTTTCATCTTTACACGATGAATCGCTCGCCGCTCGTCTCCGCCGTCCTTGAACGGCTTGGCCTTCAGCGCAAGGTGGATGCACGCGCCGGCGCCGCCGCCTGAAGCGCGTCGCGATCTTTCAGATTCGCTTCGTACACTTTAGGTCTTTGATTTTGAGCATGTCGTTGTCGCAAAACCGCTCCACACTTTTGCGCGACATGCTCAAGAGCATTTCCGCTTTTCTTCGAATCGCGAAAATGCCCTATCTTATTGTTTTGCTACGCATTCCGGACGGAAAACCGCTGCGCACTTTTCCTGGAATTGCTCTAAGCACCTCGCCCGACCTGCTCATGAAAAAGCGCATGTCCAGCCCGGGCATGCGCTTTTCTAATAAAGCAGAGGTTTTGTTAGCTTTTCGGAGTTTGATCGTCTGCGAATTTCGTCAAAGCCATCAGATGAAAAGCATCGTCACGACGAAAGCGAAGGCCGCACCGACCACTAGGACGTTGATGGATCGCGTCAATCCCATGTCTTCCTCCTCAGTCAGCCGTTAAGTTTTATGTCGAAAATATGTCGTTTGGAAAGCAAATTCGATGCTGCGGCGCGGCATGAGGTTGGTGTGTCGATTCATGAAGCCGTGGCAGTGTTTTGATTTTACTGAAAAAATTAGGATTGCCTGGCAGGTGACGGGTTGTGAATAAGTATTAACATGCTGTGACCGCAGGCCACTCGGCGGAGCATTCGATCATGTCACGCGCGTTCTTACGCCGTGTTTCATCCATGCATACAGCCGGCCGTCAAGGACGAGCAGGCCCGCGCCGATGAGCACCATGCCGGCGATCTCAGCGACGCCAAGCCGCTCATCCAGGAACAGGAAGCCTAGCAGAAGGGCGCTTGGCGGCACCAGCAGGGTCACTAGTGAAGCGTTCGTGGCGCCGGCAAGCGCCATGATGCGAAAGTAGAGAATATAGGCGAAAGCTGTCGACAGCAGCGCCAAGCCCAGAATAGCGGCAATCGCCGTTGCCGGCGGCGCGGCAAGAGACCAGGGCTGGTCAACGATCAAAGCGACCGGCAGCATGATCAGCGAGGAGCCGGTCAATTGACCGGCTGCGACGACGGGTGGGGCGATGCCCTTGAAGCGCTTGGCGTAGATTGCGGCAAAACCATAGGAAATCGCCGCGAGGATCGGCAGTGAGAGTGCCCAGAAGGGAACCGAGCCGCCGGTGGTGACGCTTGGTCCGAGGAGCACCGCCGTGCCGATCAATCCGAGGAAACAGCCGATGAGCTTGGCCGGAGTGAGGCGTTCGTCGGTGGTCAGCTGGTTGCCGATCAGGACGGTCCAGATCGGAGTGGTTGCGTTGAGGATGGAGGCAAGACCGGCGCCCATCTGCGTCTGACCGAAGAAGATCAGGGTATGCGGCACGGCATTGTTGATAAGCCCCAGCAGCAGAAATTGTCGCCATTGCGTCCGCAATAGCTGATAAATGCCAAAGCGGCCAGCAAGGTAGAGATGCAGCGCCAGGGCTGCCAGTGACAGGCGCAAAAGGACGAGCGTAAAGGGCGGGACGTGATGGACCGCAATACGAGCAAAGAAAAACGAACCGCCCCAGATCAGCCCGAGCAACAGAAGCAACCCCCAGGTCAAGGCGCTCATCCGGTTATCGTTACCCATCACCATCTCCCCCGTTTCGGTTCATGTAACCTGGAAGGGGGCCGGGTTTCCACCCGTTTTCCGTCGGGATCTACGGCAGTTGGTGGGCGAGGGGCTGGCAAAGGCTGCTGCAAACAAAAAAGGCGGCTTGCGGCCGCCTTTTCGATCGAGAAACAGATGAGATCAAAGCGCGTTGAGGAGCGCCGTGGTTGCCCAGCCGTCCGCCGGTATGCCGAGGCGGAATTGTTCCTTCTGGATGGCGACGCGCGTGCCGGAGCCGAGAATGCCATCGATCTTGCCGACATCGTAGCCGCGCGACACGAGCTTGGTCTGAAGCGCCTTCATGTCGACATCGTTGAGGCCTGCCTCGGGCGTGCCCTTACTATAGGGCTGGGCGCCGGCAAACCGGGTGGCGAAATAGGCGGCGGATGTCGTGTAGATGAACGATTGGTTCCAGCCGAGATAGGTGTTGTAATTCGGATAGGTCAGGAAGGCCGGGCCTTTGCGGCCCTGCGGCAGGATGAGGGCAGCCGGCAGCGAGCTGAAGCTTGTATCGCCGTCGCGGGGCTTGACGCCGAGCTGGAACCAGTCGCCTGCCGTAAGCGTGCCGCCGATGCCGGATTTTTCCCAGGGGAGATTATCCGGCACCGTTACCTCCTGCAGCCAGGGCTGGCCGCGCTGGAAGCCGAGATGCTGGAGGAATCTTGCCGTCGTCAGAATGACGTCGGGTGCACTCGTCTTCAAATTCACATGGCCGTCGCCATCACCATCGGTGCCGTAAGCGATGATATCGGGGGGCAGCATCTGCGTCTGGCCGATTTCGCCTGCCCATGCACCTGTGGTTGTTTCCGGGTCGACGTCGCCACGCTGCACCAGCTCGATCAGCGCAATCAGGCGCGGACGGAAGAAGTCCGGCCGGCGGCAGTCGTGCGAGAGGGTGACCAGCGCATTGCGGGTATTGAAGTTGCCCTGAACGGCGCCGAAATCCGTTTCCATGGCCCAGAACGCGGTGATGACGCCGGGAGGAACGCCATAGTCCTTTTCAGCCTTGGCGAAGACATCGGCATATTGCTTCATCTTCTGGCGACCGATATCGAGACGGCCCTGGCTGACGGTACGCTGAGAAAATTCGAGGAAGGTCTGGCGGAAGACGCCCTGGCTGCGGTCCATGGCGAGGACCTTCTGGTCGATCTGGGCGCCGGCGAGCGTCTTGTCGGCGGCTGCGGCATCCGCACCGTCCGCAATCGCTTCAGCCTTCACACCGGCCAGAAAAGCCGTGAGATCGCCGCCGCAAGCTACTTTTGGAGTGGCATCGCTGCTCGCGGGCGGCACTGAGGCCGGAGCCGTGCTCTGCGCCATCGCCGTACCGGTCATGGCTGAAGCGAAGAGCAACGCAAGAGCGCTGCGTCGAATAGTGTGACGATCCATGAGCGATCCTTCCTAGGTGATAGAATAGGGTCGCTTTCACAGAAGATTGTGACATAAGCAAGAGTGAAATGGAGTCGGCCTTAAGAATTTCCTTGCTTCTCTACTGCCGCCACCCAGTTTTGCCAGTTCTGCTCGGAACCGCCGAAAACATTGATATCCGTTGGGCCTTTGATGCCGGGAATGACGCCCGTCGACGTATACTGCCAGAAGGCCCAGCTGCGATCCGCATAGGTCTCTTTCGGATGCTTGGCGACCGAGCGGACCCAGAAGTGATAATCCTTGAAGTAACCGACAAGATTTTCGCGATGGAAATCGACCGACGTATAGATGATCGGGCGCTTGCCGTAATAGGCTTCGAGGCGATCCATGAAACGCTTGATTTCCGTTCGCACCGTTTCAGGAGCCGGTCTGGTCTTGCAGGTCGGGGAGCCGGGGTTCCATTCGACGTCGACCACAGGTGGAAGCGCCATCGTATCCTTCGGCACATTGCGGATGAACCAATCGGCCTGTTCGTCGGCGGTGGAGCAGAAATAGAAGAAATGATAGGGGGCGTGCAGAAGTCCGGCGGCGCTGGCTTCCTGCCAATATTCCGTAAAGCGCGGATCGATCCTGTCCTTGCCCTCCGTCGCCTTGATGAAGACGAAGGCGACGCCAGACCCCTTCACGGTTTTCCAATCGATATCGCCCTGCCATTTGGAAACGTCGATGCCGTGGATCGGATGGCGCTGCGGATGGTCGCGGCCGAAATCCTGTGGTTTCGTATCACTGAACCTGGTCTTGGGAAGGGCGGCTGTCGAGAGGGCGTCATAGCCCGTCGTGCAGCCATTCAAGAAGAGGGCGAGCGGCAGTAGACATGCCAGAAGCCGGCGCATGCGTAACCCGTTATGGCGCGAGTGATCTTGCTGCCCCAAGACTTGGCTTCCGTAATATGGTTCCCGAAAATCCGAAAGAGCGGCAGACCATACCGTTGCCGGCAGGTCTTGCCACTTTATTCACCATATCAACGTAAAAAATGCGTTATCTTCAAGCAAATTCTTATGCTTGGCGCATTCTTTGACGGATTTTGCGCTGGAATCCGCCGTCGCTCAGGCGCCGGGCTTGCTTGCTACAGCGCGCCAGGCATAGCCGCGGCCGATCCTTTCGGTCTTCACGGACATGCCGCGTGTCTGGGCCTTGTCTTGAAGCACGGTCAGAAGGTCGGCGCGCGGATCTACGTGGAACTTCTTCAGCCAACCCTTCAAAAGCGACCTGAACCAGCCCGGCAAGCCTTCCTGCTGGCCGAAATCGACGATATGCAGTTCGCCGGCCGGAGCAACGGCATCGAGCGAAGCATCGATTGCGCTTTTCCAGTCCGGGATCATCGACAGCGCGTAGGAAATCATCACGCGGTCGAACCCGCTAACGCCAAAATCAGAGGGCGAAAAAGCCGTAGCATCGGCGACGCGGAAATCCGGCATCCGCTGCAGGCCGCGGAAATTATTTCGCGCCGAAATCAGCATCTCCTGGGAGATATCAAAGCCATAGAGGCGAGCCGAGGGGAAGCGGCGATAGGCCAGCAGCATGTTGCGGCCGGTACCACAGCCGACTTCCAGGAAGGAGCCGCCGGCAGGCACATTCAGATGCTCGATCGTGCGGTCACGCCCGAACAGGTAGTATTTGCGGGTCAGGTCATAGATGTGGCGCTGATAGCGGTACATGCCGTCCATCAGCTTGGCATGGTTGCCGGCGCCGGTTTCCATGCCCGTATCCGCCTGGCTCACGCTTTTTTCCCGTAGATGTGGAAGCCGCCGTAGATGGCCGAGCGATCTCGTGCATTGAGTTCCTGTGATCGTTCCTCGAAATAGACCCACTGGTCGCGGATCGCCGGAGAAAGACGACCTTCGATGATGCTCTTTTCAGCGGCGGTGCGGAAGATGACGCGGGCGCCTTCGCGGGCCGTGCGGGTAATCTCGGCCCAGAGATGGTTGAGCTGTTCTTCGGTCATCCAGTCCTGCGCATCGAGCAGGATGTAGCGATCGCGCGAGGCGGCCGGTTTGGAGGCCAGAAGCTCGATGAAATTGGCGTGATGCACGTCGACGCGGTCGGCATTGGCACGGATCGCGGCATAGTGCTCCGGCTTGAGATAGGTGGGCAGGGGACCCTGATGCTGGGCGGCATAGCGGCGCGCAAACGCCTGCCAGGCAAAATAATTGTCGCGCATCGGGAAGTGACAAGCGAGCTTTTCAAGACGGTGCTTCAGCACGGCGGAAATGGAATCGTCGCCCGCAAGGCTTGCGAGTTCGTCATACTGCTGCGGCGGAATGCCGAGGCCGAAGAGCGAGCTTTTGCGGCCGAGCAGCCAGCGAACGGCCCGCTTGTCGAAGATCGGAGCGATCTCTTCCTCGAAGAACTGGCGCTGTTCGCGCATGGTGCGGGCTTGCGTCATCTTGTCGAGACGAACGCCGTTCAGGCGCGCCAACACATGGGCTGCGCCGATGAAGCGGCCGAGAAGGCCGGTCTTATAGATATTGCGATTGAAGACCGTGATCCGGCGGCGGCCATAGAGGTCGCGACCGTCCCAATAATTGGCGGTTGCCGCGTCGAGGCGCGATGCGATGAACTGGTCGTAGGCCTGGCTGTTGGCGGTAACGCCTGGTGTGCCGAAGAAGCGCACCAGATCGGCATGGCCAGGCAGCAAGCGGAAGGCTGCGAGCTTCAGCTTGTTGAGTGCGATGTGATGGCGGTTCAGGTCAACGACATCGATCGAGGCAGGGTTCTGCGAGAGATAGGCGAGCATGTTGCAGCCGCCGGAGCCGATGGTCACGATGCGGTGATGCGGCTGAAGCTCCATCGCCTCCATGTCGATATCCGGATCTTCCCAGATTTGCGGATAGACAAGGCCGGAAAACAACATTCCGAAGAGCCGCTCGGAGAGGCCGGCCTTGGATAGCGCCTTGTGCTGCAGGAGAGCGTCCTTGAGTTTCCGGTTCTTTTGGAGACCGGCATCCGGGGCGAATTCCGTCATCTGAGTCTTGTCACCGATTTGTGAAGTTCAGGGCGTGTAACCCGGCAATGCTACAGTCTGATGACGCGGGCTGTTGGCAGATCCGGCGGAAAAGCACCCTTGCACATATTTAAGGAGCCGCAGCCATCATAGGTCTTTCATATTGCTGCGTTTCCTGATTGTCTCCGCGTACCTTTTGGAGGGTGTGTGACATGCGTTTGATATCGAGAGTGATCGGGGCTCTTATTGTTTTGCTGCTGATCATTGTCGCCGGCGGAGCCATCTGGCTTTCCCTTTACCCGCCGGAATTGCTGAGAGTTGGTGATGGCTATGCTGCAAAGATCATCTGCTCGAACACGTTCGTGGCAAAACGCGATCCGGACAAGGTGCTGGAAGACGACGTGCAGGCCCCCGGCAATCCGGCGCTGAAGCTCGTTCGCGTTTCCGTCGATCGCGACGAAGGTGTGGTGACCGCCCGTTTCCTTGGTTTGTTTGCGCCGAATTATGCGCTTTATCGCGGGGCGCTCGGCTGCACGACAGTGCCTGATGGCGATTTGCAGGCGGCACGCAGCGCCGTCTTCCTGAACAAGATCAAGGCACCGAAGAGCGATGCGCTATGGCCGGATGGGGATGCGGTTAGCGTCGGCCAGGACGAGCAGAGCGCGAAGCTTGCCAATATCGTCACGAACCCGGATCTCGCCGGGCCCGCCATGCGGGCCGTCGTCGTCGTCAAGGACGGGCACATCGTCGCCGAGAACTATGGCGACGGTTTCAACAAGGCGACGCCTCTCATCGGCTGGTCCATGACGAAAACGGTCAATGCCGCCATTATCGGCCGTCTGATGCTGGCGGGACGCATGTCTTTCGACGATCAAAACCTGTTGCCGCAATGGAGCGCGGACGAGCGCAAGAATATCAAGCTCAGCGATCTTCTTGCCATGGAGAGCGGTCTTGTCTTCAACGAGTCCTATGGCAGCGTGTCCGATGTGACACGCATGCTCTATCTCGATCCGGATACGACCAGCGTCGCGGCCGGTGCGCGTCAGGTCGCAGCGCCAGGCGCGCGCTTCAGCTATTCGAGCGGCACGGCAACCCTGCTTTCGCGCCTCTGGATGAATCGGTTGCCCAATCTGAGCGCCGCCGTCTCCTATCCACGCGAAGCGCTTTTCGGGCCGCTCGGCATGTATAGCGCCGTTCTGGAGGCCGATGAGCGCGGGACCTTTGTCGGCAGCTCCTATCTTTACGCCAATGCTCGCGACTGGGCGCGTTTCGGTCAGTTCCTGCTTCAGGACGGTGTCTGGAACGGGCATCGGTTGCTGCCGGAGGGTTTCGTCGGCGCCATGCGTACGCCGACAAAGGCGTCGGAAGGTGTTTACTCTCAGATCCAGGCCTGGCTTGCAGGTCCCGGCGGCTCGAATGCGCAATTCGGCCTACCCGCAGATACGTTCTGGATGAGCGGCCACGACGGCCAGACGGTAGCCATCGTTCCGTCCGCCAATCTCGTTGTCGTGCGAATGGGATTGACGCCAAGTTGGGCGGACTACCGGCCGCAAATTCTGCTGAAGCGGATCATGGATGTGATAAAGCCGGCCTCGAGCTAGAGCGGGATGCCGAAAAGTGTGAGCGGTTTTCGGGCGACATCCCGCTCTAACTTTTTGATTTAGAGACGGATTCAGATTTCAGCTCGATTCGACCTGAAATCATCCGGCTCTAAAGGAAGTCTCGGAAAGGGGCGCGGCGGCTTTCCGCCCGGAATGCAAGACGAAGAGACGGAACGGTTCGGCGTTTCCATGAAATGCCGAACCGTTGCAAACCAGCGTTCAAAATGTCTCGGTAAAATCAGTAATTGCCGTTGGCGACATCGCTCAGGCCCTTGCGCTTGGCATCATAATAGTAGCCACGTGCATAGAGCTGGACGGCATTGCTTTCCTTGTTTGCGGCCTTGCTGTCTGCCGTCATCCACGCGCCGCGCAGATATTTGGCGGCGTATTTGATGTTGGTTTCCGCATCGAGGAGGCCGGACGCCGGGCCCTGGTAACCCATGGACTTGGCCGTGTTGTACTTGATCTGCATCAGGCCGAAATATCCGGCCCGGTTGTAAGCCTTCGGATTATAGCGGCTCTCGCGGTGAACGACGCGATGGATCAGCGATTCCGGGATTTCGTAGAGCTTGGCGTACTTCTGGATAAGCTTGGAGACGTAGCCCTTTTCCTCGGCCGGGACGTCTGAATCGTAATTCGCGGTGCTGGTCATCACCACCGCGGGAACGACGGTCGGGCCGCTGCTGTCGAAATTGAAGTCATAATGCATACGGTTATCCACATAGCGTGGCTGGCCGATCTGTGCCGGCGTCGCGAAAGCGACTTCAGCCTGCGCTTGGGATCCGGGACGCGGTGTCGGGACGGCAACCTGAATGGCGGCAACATCCGACGTCATCGGAATGGTCGGCTCGCCTTGCGCAATAGAGGCCGAGACCGGCGTCAGGGCAGCGTCGCCGGGGCGTGCCGGATTGGGCATCGGGATCGCGACCACGGAAGGCACAAGCGGCACGTCGGATGCGGCATAGGCGGCAGCCGTCGTCGTATTGCCTGCGGGCGCACCGGTTGCCGCGGCAATGGCGACGGTTCCCTGGTTGGGCGCGTTTGCCGCCGGGGTACCGAAACGCGCTTGCGCTGCATCGATCTGCTGCTGGTTCATGGCGCCGGGAGCGGCGTTTACCGAGCCTGGCGCAACACGGCCGGATTTTGCCAGTGCCACCTGTTGCTGCGGCTGCCGCGGGCCGATGAATGTCGGCGCTACCGCGGCCATTGCCGTGCCGCCGGTCGACGAGGCAGCGCCGGTTGCGGTCAGGGTCGTATTCGGATGCGGCACGTTGGTGTGTGCCGACGGGAGTTCTGCCTGAGACGTCTGCTGCTGAGTGCTTGCACACCCGGCGAGAGCGCCGCACATCATTGCCGAAAAGGCAACGCTGCGCTTCAGGCTGGGAAATCCGATCGCTACCATTCTGTCACTTTCGAAAAGCCAAACCTAATTTCGATGCAATTCGGTCACAGGACCGCCAAATTCGATCACAGGATCGATAAAATTATGAATCCCCATTAACCTATCCGTGAACGGGCCGCAACCCTGCAACGCCTCAGGCGGCCATCCGGCGGTAACCGGCGGTCACGGCGCCGGCGGCAATCAACAGGGTACCGCCCGTTCTGTTGACGGCGCGTTGCACGCTTGCCTTGCGGATGAAGCCGCGTGCCATGTCGGCTACGAACACGTAAATGAGCGAGTTCAGGGCCGCCAAAGTGAGGAAGGTTGCCTCCAAAATAAGTGTTTGCTCAAGAAATGGCTTCGATAGGTCGAGAAATTGCGGCACAAAGGCGACGAAGAACACGATGCTTTTCGGGTTGAGTGCCGTTACAACATATGCGTGCAGCATGATTTTTAACGGTTTTTCCTCGGGGAGATTGTCATTGTCGCCCAACGGACCCGTCACGATCGGTGCTCTCCACAGCTTGATTCCGAGGAAAACGAGGTAGGCCGCGCCAATCAGCTTAAGAATCGTGAACAATGTCGCTGAAGTGGCGAGAAGGGCGCCAAGGCCGGCCAGGGAGGCGGTCATTGCCGTAAAATCGCCCAAAGTGACGCCGGTCACGGTTGCCAAGGCCGTCTTGCGGCCGTGGCCCAGCGCATAGGATATGACAAGGAGAATGGTCGGACCCGGTATGGCCAGCATGATGCAGGACGCGGCGGCGAAAGCGAGCCAGGTTTCGATGGACATAGAATCCTCCTCTATTCCTCTTCCGCCGCCAGCAAAGACACCGGAGTTGCGATCCGTCAATCCGCTTGATCACGATCGGGCCGCTTGATCATCGATCAGGCCGCTTGATCCGCAGATCAGGCCACTTGATCCACAGATCAGGCCGCTTGATCACAGATCAGTCCGATTGGTCGCCGGTCGATCATGCCTGCGTGTATTTCTGACCGATATGGTCCATCACGTCGGCGAACCACGGCTGCGTGATGTCGAACGCCTTGCCGCCCTTGATGCGGGGGAATTCGATGACGCGCAGCTTGCCGCCCTGACCTTCGTCGTGGCCGGTGACGCCCGATACCTTGTTGAGCGCGCTTTCCACAGCGAGATCGACCATGCCCTGGATCAGGCGGAGATCTTCGCCATTTGCGGGCGCGGAGCGTGCGAAATAGCCCGACTTCTGCACCATGGAGCGTTCGGCGCCGATAATCGCGGCGAACTGCTTCTGGAACCAGCCGCCGACATTGATCGTATCGATCTTCACGTGGCCGAAGGCATCACGCTTGACGCTTTCGCCGGCGGCTTCGCGTTCGGCGACGATGGCGTCGAGACCGGCACCCTCCGACACGAACAGCGTCACCTGGCCGGTCTTTTCCATGCTAGCGCGCAGGCGTTCGCCTTCCGCCTCGATATCGAATGTCATTTCCGGCAGATAAAGGCCGTCGATGCGCTTCAATTCGGCATTCATCATAAAGCCGTCGACATATTCGTTGGCGCTGGTCTTCTGGATATAGGCGCGCGCCGTTGCGGCCGTCAGCCAGCCACAGTGGCGGCCCATCACTTCATGAATAACCAGCGTACGCGGCGCGGCGGTCTGTTCGTTGCTGACATTGTCGAAGAAATGCGCGCCGACCTCGGCTGCCGTCCAGGCGCCGAGAGACTGGCGGATCGGCACGACATCATTATCAACGGTCTTCGGCAAGCCGACGACGGTCAGATTGTAGCCGTTGGCGCCGAGATAGGCGGCAAGATCCGCCGCGGTGGTGTTGGTGTCGTCGCCGCCGATCGTGTGGAGAATGGTAATGCCATCGGAAGCCAGTCGCTCGGCTGCGACGCGCAGCGGGTTTTCGCCTTCCTTGACCAGGCCGCGCTTGACGCAATCGGCAATGTTGGTGAGCTTAACGCGGCTGTTGCCGATCGGCGAACCGCCATAGCGATGCAACAGATAGGCTTGTTCGCGCATGGTCGGCGTCACCTCGATGCTGTCTCCGAGCAGCACGCCCTGATAGCCGGACCGATAGGCGATGATGTCGAGATCAGGCGCCACGTCACTGTAGCGCTGGATCAGCCCGCCAACTGCGGACGAAAGGCAGGGCGCCAATCCGCCGGCGGTGAGCATTGCGACTTTCTGTTTGGCCATGGAGATCCTCCTTGCAGTCGAGCTGCTTCATTTCAATGGTTGAGGTGGGAATGGATGCGACAGGCGGGCATGGGTGTAAAGTAAAGAATTTAAGAAATCCGCGCTTTGTTTTCCCGCTGGAGGGCAGATCGTGCACAATTGGATGAGGCGGGACATACGCAATCATTACCAAATTGTGAAAAGAGTTTTCCGCCTTGCGACGAATGGACTGCTTGCAATGGCAACCATAATTTGATCAAGGTGTTCTACTGTTTAGAGGCCGTTGGAACCACCATGTCGTTTTGGGAAAAATTGCTGAATGCTATCGGTAACACTGCCGGCAATGCCCTGTCGGCGGTGGTCGAAGCTATTCGCACTGTCTTCGAAGGCGACCCGGAAACCCGACGCAAAGTGGCCTTTTCCGTCGCTATTATCGCACTTTCGGCCAAGATGGCGAAGGCTGACGGCGTTGTGACGGAAAACGAGATCAATGCATTTCGCGAGATCTTCGAATTTCCTCCCGACCAGGCCAAGAACGTCGCACGCCTTTATAATCTGGCGCGCCAGGACGTGGCCGGCTACGAGGCCTATGCGGAGCGCCTGTCTTCGCTTTGCGAGACCTGCACGAAGAATTGCCCGGTGCTGGAGGACGTGCTGGATGGCCTGTTCCATATCGCCAAGGCCGACGGCTTGATCCATGAGAAGGAAATGGCCTTCCTTCAGCATGTCGCCGAAATCTTCCATATGAGCGAACAGCGGTTCGAGCAGATCATGGCCCGCCATGTGAGCGTCAGTGGCCGTGACCCCTATAAGG
>NZ_JBNDIC010000089.1:0-13999 GCF_056755475.1 Rhizobium sp. KNZ2-6A
GGCACCAGCTCGTATCAGACGACGGACGGCACGTCGCACTATCTGGTCGGCGATGCCACGCTCAGCTACCAGCCGGCAATTCCGAAACAGAATGCGGCGTAGCGTCTAAAATCGATGAAGCAGGAATGTGTCGACTGCGTAATGACTTGGCGCTTGCACCCATGGCCCAACCTGACGGTTGGGCATGAAGCGAGCTGTTGTGTCAGGTACAATCCCTCATCACACGTAAAGATATGACCAAGGTGTAGGTCCATGGCGGTGTGCGAGCACAAATATTCCAGGAGAAATGGAACAGCATGAAAAAGCTTTTGATTTTGGTAGTCATCGCTACCGTGGCTCTTTCTGTGCCGGTGAAGGCGCAATCGGTCGTAAGCAAGGGCGGCTACGAATATGACAAGAATGTGTTGAGTGACCCTTCGGCTCTCAACTGGAACATTGAGCAATGCAGTCACTCTGGCATCACGCCGGATGTACAGGAGAAGCTCGCAAAGCTGATGGGCGTTTCGGAGGTGAATGTCCGTCGAGAGTTTTGCCGCCGGGTACTCACGGCCTACGCAAAAGGTACTATCCCCTATGAGGATTACGCACAGTTCACCCAAGGCGGTGTTATGGCTCCGAGCATTTCGAGGGCTTTGAGGATTGCAGGTTCGACGCCCAAAAAGCCGCGGGACCGCGGACAAGGTGACATCGTTCTTCCGGTCTCAGCAGAAATGAATTCCGGTGAGACGTTCAAAGGCTCCACGACGGCGTCGCACAGCAATGGCCGCTTCTCGGTCCAATCGTCCCGGCGTTCGGTGAAGTGCTCCGGCAACTACGACCTGAGGGATCGGCGCCCGACAGTTGTTCTACCCGTCAAATGCTCGGATGGGCGCACCGGAAGGCTCGAAGTTACGAGAGCTTCAGATCTCATGTCGGCGTGGGGGACGGTGAAGCTCTCCGACGGGAGCTCCGGTCGGCTGACCGTTGGTGCGAGCCAAAAATAATGGTGACAGGCGATCTTCCGTCCGCGGACAAATTCGTGGGCAAATAAGCGAAAGCGATCATATTCGGCATGGACCACACAATCACCGTCGAACCGACCGTACCGCCCCCTGGTTCAGCGGATGACGTGAAGCGCCCGGACAGTGGCCTTGCGGCGATTGCGGCGATCGCCGGCTACTTCCGCATCGCCGCCAATCCGGATGTGCTGGCCCGGGATCTCGCTCTATCGAAGCCGGCGGGGCGCAGTGACCTGTTGCGCGCCGCCAAGCTTGTCGGACTGAAGGCCAAGCATCTGGAGATCCAGTCGGACGCGCGGCTGGCGACCTTGCCGACGCCGGCGATCGCCTGCCTGACCGATGGCCGCTTCGCCGTCTTCGGAGGTGCTGCACCCGACAATACCTGGCGCATCATCGATCCGACGGATTTCTCCAGCCGCAATCTCGCTGCTCATGAGCTGCTGGCCGAGACATCAGGCCAATTCATCCTGCTGCAGCGGCGATTGGCAGGTCCCGGCGCGTCGCGTGGCAATTTCGGTTTCCGATGGTTCCTGCCGTCGATCTGGCGCTATCGCCATGCCTTCGGTCATGTCCTGCTCGCCTCGCTCATTGTGCAGATCTTCGCGCTGGTGACGCCGCTGTTCTTCCAGGTCGTGGTCGATAAGGTTTTGGCCCATCGCAGCTATTCGACGCTGATCGTGCTGGTCGTGGGTCTCGCGGCCGTCGGCCTGTTCGATGTGGTGCTGCAGTATCTTCGCACCTATGCGCTGTCGCATACGACCAACCGCATCGATGTCGAGCTTGGACGGCGGCTGTTTCGGCACATGCTCAACCTGCCGCTCTCCTATTTCGAGACGCGGGCGACCGGCCAGACGATCGCCCGCGTGCGCGAGCTGGAGACGATCCGCAACTTCCTGACGGGGCAGGGGCTGTTTTCCGGCCTCGATCTCATCTTCACCATCGTCTTCATCTTCGTGCTCTTCTCCTATTCATCCAAGCTTGCCTGGATCGTCGTCGCCTCGATCCCCTTCTATCTGGCAATCGGCTTTCTGGTCAGGCCGTTCCTGAAGGAGAAGATCGACGAGAAGTTCGAGCGCGGCGCCTATAGCCAGCAGCTCCTCGTCGAGACCGTGGTCGGCGTGCAAACGCTGAAGGCGTCGGCTGTCGAGCCGGTCGTGGCGGCGCAATGGGAGGAGCGGCTGGCCGGCTACGTTCAGTCCTCCTTCAGCACGACGATGCTCGCCGCCAAGGGCCAGAACGCCATCCAGTATGTCAACAAGATCACCTCGGCCGCGCTGCTGCTGTTCGGCGCCCAGGCCGTCATCAATGGCGAGCTGACCGTCGGGGCGCTGGTGGCCTTCAATATGATCGCCGGCCAGGTCTCGCAGCCGATCCTGCGCCTGTCGCAGCTCTGGCAGGATTTCCAGCAGGTGCAGGTGTCGGTGGCACGTCTTGCCGATATCCTCAATGCGCCGCCTGAACCGCGGCCGGAGGTCTCCGTCAGCCTGCCGAAGCCCAGAGGCGCCATCTCCTTCAGGCAAGTCAATTTCCGCTACACCGCCGATGGCCCGGAAGTGCTGCGTGATATCTCCCTGTCGGTGCGGCCGGGGGAAGTGATCGGCATTGTCGGGCCGTCCGGATCGGGCAAATCGACGCTGACCAAGCTGGTGCAGCGCTTCTATATCCCGACCCGCGGCCAGGTCTTCGTCGACGGCCAGGATATCGCCCAGGTCGATCCGGCCTGGCTCCGCTCCAATATCGGCGTCGTCCTGCAGGAGAACATGCTGTTCAACCGGACGATCCACGACAATATCTGTCTGGTCAATCCGTCGATGTCGCGCGCAGCCGCCATGCAGATGGCCCGGCTGTCAGGAGCCGACGAGTTCATCGCCAAGCTGCCGAAGGGCTATGACACGCTGATCGAGGAGCGCGGCGCCAACCTCTCCGGTGGCCAGCGTCAGCGCCTGGCGATTGCACGAGCACTCGCCACCAATCCGCCGATGCTGATCCTTGACGAGGCGACAAGCGCCCTCGACTATGAGAGCGAGCGCATCATCCTTGCCAACATGCGCGAGATCGTCAAGGGCAGGACTGTCATCATCATCGCCCATCGCCTGGCGACCGTCCGCCATTGCGACCGTATCATCGGCATGAAGGATGGCCGTATCGTCGAGGAGGGCACGCATGACAGCCTGATTGCGCGGCCGAACGGGCTTTATGCCCATCTGTGGCAATTGCAGACGGGGCTCAATCAGCCATGAACCCTGTCATCCGCCCTCCGAAACGACCGGGAAAGCCGCTGCGTCGCGGCAGGATCGAAAACGAATTCCTGCCGGCGGCGCTTGAGATCCTCGAGACGCCGGCCTCGCCTGTTCGTACCGCCTTCATCTGGTTCATCGCGGTCGTTGTGGCGGCTACGCTTGCCTGGAGCTATCTCGGCACCTTCGACATCGTCTCGACCGCGCAAGGCAAGATCCAGCCGACCGGCCGCGTCAAGGTCATCCAGTCGATCGAGCTCGGCAAAGTGAAGTCCATTCCCGTCACCAACGGCTCAAAGGTGAGGGCAGGCGATATCGTCGTTCAGCTCGATGACACCGAGCTCAGGTCGGACGAGGAGGCGATTTCAATCAATCTGCAGGCCTATTGGAGCGAGATGGTCCGCCGCAAGGCCGTGCTGGCAACGGTCGAGCACTGGCAACAGCAGGGCATTTGGACCGCCGATAAGCCAATCCCCGACGCCCCGCTTGCTCTTGCCTCTGATACGCCAGCCAGTATCCGCGAGCGTGAGCAGTCGATCTTCAAGGCCGACCTCTCCCAGCTTGCCGCAAGCCTGACCAATATCGTCGCCCAGCACACGCAGAGCCAGGCCACCGTCGCCAGGCTCGAGCAGACGATAACGGCACAAAGGAAATTGGTCGACACGCTCAACGAGCGCGTGGCCATCCGCGCATCACTGGTCAATCAGGATGCGGGCTCCAAGACCGGCGTGATCGACGCCAAGGAGGTCAGCCAGAAGGAGGAGGCGACGCTCGCCGAGGAGACCGGCCAAGTCGAAGAGGCCAGGGCGTCGCTCAGTGTCACGACCAGTGATGGGGAAAAGACGCTCCACACCTTCATCGCCGACAATGTCGAAAAAGCCGGCGAGGCGTCGCGCCAGGCCGACGAGCTCGAGCGCCAGCTGATCAAGGCGCGCAAACGGCGGGAATCCATGACGATCGCCACACCGATCGACGGCATGATCCAATCGTCCGCGATCAATACCATCGGCCAGGTCGTCACGACCGGCGTCGACCTCATGCGCATCGTGCCGGACGGTTCGACACTTGAGGTCGAGGCGTATATTCCAAACAGCGATATCGGCTTCGTCTCCGTCGGACAAACCGCCGTCGTCAAGGTCGAAGCCTTCCCGTTCACGCGATATGGCGTGATCCATGGCCATGTCACAGCGGTGGCGAGAGACGCGATCCCTGAGCCCGATGCCAACCAGCTCGAAGGCGCTCCGACCAAGCAATTGCAGGCCACCGTGCCGACGACGAATGTGCAGCGGGTTCAGAACCTCGTCTTTCCGGTGACCGTCAAGCTGGATGCCAGCACCATGAGTGTCGACGGCAATATCGTGCCGCTCTCACCCGGCATGGCCGCCACCGCCGAGATCAAGACCGGCAAGCGGCGGATCCTCGAATATCTGTTCTCGCCCATCGTCGAAGTCACC
This sequence comes from Rhizobium sp. KNZ2-6A, assembly GCF_056755475.1. Lineage (NCBI taxonomy): Bacteria > Pseudomonadati > Pseudomonadota > Alphaproteobacteria > Hyphomicrobiales > Rhizobiaceae > Rhizobium > Rhizobium sp. KNZ2-6A. Next base: position 4,690 of record NZ_JBNDIC010000089.1, read on the forward strand.
TCGCAGGCCATGCAGGAGAGATAGCGGAGGAACTATGCAAGTAATTGGGACATCGCGATTTGCAGCGCCACCGAACCGCCTGTTAAAGTGCTTCCTAGCCTTTTTAGTAGCGCTGCCCGTCGTTGTAACCTGCGCGAAGGCAGGGACAATCGGAGCCGACAACCGGAAGGCCATCAATGACTATGCTGCATCGCACGGCATGTCCCCTGACGCGGCACGCAAGAAGTTTGGCGCAAGCGGCCGGATCATGTGTCCCTTCAACGAGGCCAGCGCCTTCCTGCTCTATAAGCCCGATATCGTTGTCACGGCACGGCATGCTCTCTATCCCAAAAACGCAAAGGTAATCTATGCAGGGTCAATGTCGATCATGCGCTGTGGGTTTGAAGTGAGCGACGGCAAAGGATCCACATGGCACAAGGTTGATGTCGCGTCTTTCGTTCATCCGAGCAACGGTCTTAAATCCTGGGACGATCCCTATGACTGGGTCGTGATGCGGCTGTCCGAACCCGTGACGGAGTTCGAACCATATCGCCTGCCTTCAAAACCTGTTTCCGTCGGCGACAAGATCATAAGTGCCTCCATCCGCCAGGCGCATTTCCTTCCCGACGATTGGAACGAGCGTGTTCTTGGTGACTGCCGTATCCGATCGGTCGAGAATATTGAGAAGATCCCGGCAAGCGGCCTTCGCACGGACTGCTCCTCCGACGTCGGCGCGTCAGGGAGCCCGATACTGAGAGAGGGACCGGATGGGCTGGAAGCCGTTGGCATCACCACATCAGGCACAGGCTCATGCCGAAAGTTCGATCGCAGGCGTTGCTATAATTTTGCCGTCGGCCTGGAGCCCGAACTCATGGATGCCGTTCACAAACTTGCGGGAGAATAGGCTGTCGAAAGGTCATAGTCGACTGGAAAGCCGTCATGCCCGCGAGCGGCGGCTGGCGGGCTTTGCCTCCGCCTCGACGCTGCTGATCGTCGCTGCGCTTGCAGCGCCGACGCCACTGGTCGAGATTCCGGCGGTGGCGGTCAGGCAAAGTTTAGGAGAGAAGAATGGCAGGATGATGATAGCCTTGCGAAGCTTAGTGGCTGTGTCAGCCGCATTGATCATGCAGATGGCGGCAATGGCAGGTCCGCTGTATGGGCTAAATGTTGGCCCCGGTGGCGGGGTCACCGGGGCCGAATTAGAGACTCTGCCAAAAAAAGTTGCATAATTTCCGCTTGTTCATCAGCCTCTGGCAACGCGGATTGCATCTGCTCACCGGACATCCGCGAAAAGATGCGAACCTATCTCATGTCACTCTGCGACAAGCTCTTGTTGCGAAAGCGCGTTATCATCGAAGCCCTGTTCGACAAACTCAAGTCGAAAATGGAGACCGAAGCCACAAGCCACCGGTCCCCGACAACCGTCTCTGTTCATGTCATCTCTTGCCTCGCCGCATACATACTCACCAAAACAAAAGTCAAAATGGGCACCGTTGCTTGGACAGAACTGGTTTGATCAGAGTCCATTGGTGTCCTCCGATGCCTTTGCCAAGGTCGCACGCTTGCGCCGTGCGGTGAGGGTTTGAGCCACAGCCGGAATGGATTCCTCACCTTTTTGCACGTGAACGGTCGGCACTGGCAGCTCGATATGGTTTTCCTTGAAAGCCTTGCGCACGGCGATGAAAAATTTACGTTTCATTGCAAAGGCCCCGCCGGGCCTCGTCGTCATCTTCATGCGTATCACAATGCCGTACTCGCCAAACTCCTGGATACCCTGCATCTTGATCGGCTCGATCACCCAAGGGGCAAATTCAGGATCGGCGGCAACTTCAGCCCCGACGCGCTTGATCAGTTTACGTGCAGCCTCGAGATCGGTATCGAAGCCGACGGTGATGTTGAACTTGTCCATTGTCCAATCGCGGCTCTGATTTTGCACGGCGCCGAGTTCGCCAAAGGGTATAGTGAAAACCGGGCCGCGGTGATGGCGAAGCTTGATCGAGCGCAGGCTGAAGCTTTCAACAGTGCCCATATATTTACCGCTGCTGATATACTCGCCGATACGGAACGCGTCATCGAGCAGGTAGAAGACGCCGGAAATAACATCCTTCACCACGGTTTGCGCACCAAAACCGATAGCCACGCCCACAACGCCCGCGCCCGCAATCAACGGTCCGATTTGAATGCCGATCGATGAGAGAATCATCAGGATTGCCATGATCAAAAGCGAAGCGAACAGAATGTTCGAAATGATTGGCAGCAAGGTACGCAACCGTGCCTGCTGCGGATCAATTTCTATATGTTCAGCGTGCGCTTGATGATGGACACCAAGCTTGCGCTCGATCAATGCCTTTATGATGCTCCAACCGAAGTCCGCGGCTAGAGCGATAACGAGCGTATTGACAATGCCCCGAACAATCAGTGTCGTTGTCGGATTTTGAAGGTTCTGCATGCTGGACATGTCGACACCCCACATGCGCGCAGTGATGTATATCGCAAGAACGATCAGCGCCACGCGAATACCACGATCTACCACCGCCAAGGTTACAGCGGGAACCGCTGGGCCGCCGGTTTCTACTGTGCCGGGACGCAGTATGAAATGGACCGCCTTATGCGCGATGATCACCAGCAACGGGATGACGAATGCCAGCGCGACAACTGAAAAAAGCACCCAGGCGCCAGCCAGCTGCAGCAACCACAGTCCAACGAAATAGACCGCCATCAGCCATGTGGCCGCGACATGGCTGACCAGCTGCTTTTTGTCTTCCGCAACCGACGCGGACGGGCGGCGCCATATGGCGATTAGTCCTAGACACAGTAATACAAAGCTTGCCGGTATCGCCAATGCGACAATCCCGTCCGAGGTTAGGCCCAACAGGGGAAGGAGCGAGAACGTTGCATCAACAAACATGAACCAGCCAGCGATGATGACAAGCCAGCAGCTCCAGTGGTTGGCCGTTTCGTCTGACATTGGCAACGCTCGCACTTCCTCGGAATGCGCGACCTGCATACTTGATGGGACTAACATTGCTTTGCAAACCATGTTTACTGCCCACATGCCGGTTGCTGCGGTCAAGTACGCAAGTACGATTTCCCGCAGTAATGGCGGCCATTCAAAAACCATGAAAGCGCCCGTGCTCCCGACACTGAAGGCCAGGATCATAAGGCCGGAGTATAGAAAACGGGCGCTGATTTTCTTGGCCCTGCCCTGAGGCGTATCCTTCGATAGGCTAATAACCCACCTGCGGTATCGCACTGTCAAGCGATAAACCAGCCTCTGCAATACGATGCCGGCGGCAATGAAAATACCCACGAGCAGGAATACACCTGGGAGACCCCGGTCGCTCAGCTCTGACATAATAGTGCTACGCGCCTGCATGAATTGTCGAGGCAGATCAGGAATAGTTCTGGCGGTGCGTTCAATATGCTGTTTCACCGTATCGAGAGAAGACGACACCATGGATTTTGCCATGAGCGCTGGCTCCGATGTCACTGTACCGGTAGCCACAGGCGAGTCCGGCTTGGCGAGTTCCTTTTCCAACCACGCCTTCACTTCGGGATCGAACAGCAATTGGATAAATCTGTCAACTTTCGTCGGCGCTGGTGCCGGTGGCTCGGCTGATGGCGCTACCTGAGCAAGTACATGCGATGTCATCAAAAGCAGAGCAACAGAAATGCTGATCAGTGTTTTTAGCAATGAAGAATGAAAAAGGGTTATGACTGCCACCGATTTCTCCGCCGCGCCAATCATGCTCGCAGCCCCTTCCAGAAGCTGCTTCCTCCAATCCGTGATCTGGTTCGCATATTCATCATACCGTTGCGAAAGCTCGGCTGCAAGGACAACCCTCGTCTTGAAAACCGCACTGTTGTTCCCGCGTGGTCGTCCGCTCATTCATCTTTCCCCTGTTCGTCAGGCTGAAATTCCACTTAAACTTACTGCGTCAAATGTTTATATTCCGGCTATTCTAAAATTCAAAACTCATCGGGATTCATGATGCAAAAGTTATTAGTGACCGATTCGCATAAAGCTGGCCAGTTTCTTAGGACCTGCTGAGTGAGAAAGGCCATGACGTTGGCTGCGAAGTCGCGGAAGGTGTCATGAGTTCGGTTGTGGGTGATGGATGTTTGCGTGCATCAGACGCCAGAGGCGTTCGACGGATTGAGATGAGAGAGCTGGCTCGGTTTGTCTGAACAGTTTGGGGCGTTTTGTTAAGTGGATTTCGGCCCCGATTATGCTGCCACCATCATTGGTGTCATCGCGTTGAAGTAGGCGTGATCCGGCGTCTGCCGGTCAAGGGATGAATGTGGGCGTCGGGTGTTGTAAAAAGCCACATATCGACTGATGCCAATTCAGGCCCCCGGCACGCTTTTGTAGGCGTGGAAGTAGACTTCTTCGTATTTGGTCGAACGCCAGAGCCGCTCGACGAAGACATTGTCTCGCCACGCGCCCTTGCCGCCCATTGAGATGGCGATCTCAGCCTTCTTCAGCACGGCAGTGAAGTCAACGGAGGTGAACTGCGACCCCTGATCCGTGTTGAAGATGTCAGGCTTGCCATATCGGGCAAGCGCTTCCTCGACTGCCTCGATGCAGAAAGGGGACTGTCGGAATTTTTGTGCTTGAGGCCATGATGATGGAGCGGAGAGAATCATCACACGGCAATAGAGAAAGAACCTTTGGATCAGCTTCTTGCCGGTCGCGATCCGTCTGAGGTTTTCGGCAAAGACGGGCTGCTCGACGATTTGAAGAAGGCGCTGTCGGAACGCATTCTGAATGCCGAACTGGACGAGCACCTTGACTGCGAACACCTCGAAGGCGGTATTGGCAATCGTCGTAACGGCTCGTCGAAGAAGACGGTGTTGAGCGGGACGTCGAAGAAGACGCTTTCCATTCCGCGCGACCGGGCCGGCATTTTCGATCCGCTCCACGCGTTTGCCGCGGAATCCGAAGATCGCGCCAGAACCCGGCGCTTCCCTTATAACTGCCTCGACCAACGCCGACAGACCATCAATGCCGCGCCGCATATCAGTCACCCCGCAGGCCAAATAGACCCGCACATTTCCCGAAGGCCCGATCATGCCGCCTCCACGCAGGCGATCAAGGATGCCAGCGTCCTTCGCTCGATGTCTGTCGGAACTTTCAAACCGCGACCGTTTCGGAGCAAGATCTTGATAAACACCGGCGCCGGCGGAACGGCAGGCTGCTGCTCGAGACCTACGTCGTCCACGAGCTGTACCGGAAGGAACGATGGCGACGCACTAAAGTGGCTAAATGTCTTTCGCCATAAGCGGATCTGACCCGGATGGATATCATGCCGACGAGCTACATCCCCAATGCGCACGCCAGGCTGATCTGCTTCTGCCAATATCTCCAGCTTAGCCTCTTTCGACCATCGCCGCCTACGCTCAACGCCGGAAATAATCTCCATGCGAGCCATGCCAACCTCTCAGATCTGGTATTAATGTCAGCACTAATGCTGGTGCTAATCCCAGAACATCGCCCAACTGGCTCGTTCAGCAAAATCCGCTCACCGGGCGCTCACGCCTTTCCCGAGGGGGTGCGCCGGGTCATCTACACGACGAATGCCATCGAGGCGCTGAACTCGAAGCTGCGCCGGGTCGTGCGCACGCGTGGCCATTTCCCAGGTGAGGACGCGGCCATGAAGCTGCTACATCTGGTGTTGAACACCGCCGCCGAGGAATGGAAACGGCGGCCGCGCGAGTGGGTCGAGGCCAAAACGCAATTCGCCGTCGCCTTCGGCGAACGGTTCTTCAATCAATGACGAACCGGCCTCACGCACGGAATTTCCTGACAGTCCCACCTTACCCGTTTCGTCTACAATGCATATGGAGGTGTCTTTGACAGAAACGTCCAGTTCGGCAAAATGCTTCATGCTGCGCTTCCTTTATGATGCTTGTGGCTGCTTCACACAGACCACGTTTTATCATCAGCTCGAAGCGCGGCACCTCAACACACAACCGCTAAATGGGACGCTAGCCGAATATCCCATCTAAACACCTAGGCAGTCGATGTCGACCCTTTAAGCAGGCTGACAAGTTCACTTTGCTGACTTGTCCCTGTCTTGGAAAACACACGAATTAGATAGCTTCGGGCCGTTCCAAATCCAATCCCATTCTTGGCCGCGCTGTCTCGAAGCGAGAGACCTGAGGCCAATGCGACAGCAAGCTTAGACTCGGCATTGGTCAGCCCAAACAGCTCTGTCAGGAGCTCTGGGGCCGGCACGCCGATTGTCGTGGCCACTGGCGAAATAATCATCGCAACGCAATTCATCGAGAATATGGAAAGCGCATCTCGGCACATAGGCATGAAATAGATGATTGCGGCGCTCTTATCATGTTCCGCCGGTATCGAAACACTGACAGATTCACGCGCAGAGCGCTCTATCGCCTCAGCAAAACGTGCCCGCAACATGTCGCTGCTTCGCAAGGACAATCGCCCGTTCGGCATCATCCTAACAAATTGATCGGCGGCTCCAAACAAGTCGTTTGTGTGCAAAACCTGTCCGGAGGTGTTCAACAAGGCTGCTGGCAGCCCAAACTCATTCAGGGTATCGATGCTGCTGCGCGCGCGTTCAAACTGCAATCGCGATGCGAAGAAGACCGCATTACGGAAAAGGCCGTTGATTTTATTCATCTCGTTTAGCGTTTGCTCACCGAATCCGGGTTCATTCAGCCTACGTGTAAAATCAAGCGAAATGACCTCGCCATTGAACATTTCATGGAGCGTTGCTAACTGAACACCAAACCCCCTTGCCTTATGCATTTCAACCCGCGCTTCGCGGTTTGCTATCTCCGCCCAATCGCCGCGATCTGGATCCAACTCGAAAAAGCCAGCATTTATGAGCCGAGTGGAGCGGACATAGCTACGCCATGCGTCGAGATCGACCGGATTATACACCCACGGCTTATAGTTTGGTGCAATTTCAAAAGTAGTTCGAAGAGCTCTGTAGCTCGGCCAGTAGACGCCGATGTTTCCCTCGCTTGCACCTATCGCTATTGAGATCTCGTCCAGCAGTGGCGTCCACATCTCCGGTAAGAACGCTGCTTCGTACATTTTCTCCGCAATAATGTCGAAATCCAGCATGTCTGTGCCCCTCACGCTATCATTAAACATTACTATTAAATGATATGAGGCGCCAGTATGAACGGCGAGTGGAGTGAACCCTTGGGGCTGGACCACGGGACCCGGAAAAACTGATACGCTCTTTGGGCTTTAATCGGAGAAGGCTCGTGAAGTCCCGAGGACCATATCGACGACACTCAACACCGTTCAAGCTGCAGCTGTCAGGATATTAGAAACGGTGTCATCGGCCGGCGCGATGCACGGCGCACTTACGGCGTGTCGGCGAACCTTATTCAGTTGTGGCTGACGCAGTTCGATCGCGGCGAACTCAGCGACGAGGAAGTCGAGGCGAGCGTCATCGTCGAATATGAGGCGCAGATCGCGGCGCTGGAGCGCAAGGTCGGCCAGCTCACAATGGAGCTGGACCTGGTGAAAAAAACACCGCGCCAGCCGATCGCCGGTGGCAACGAGAACTCCTCCATCGTCACCGGCCCGCGGCCTGCTCCGTCCGACGGGGTGTGCAAAATGATCGATCTTGCGAGAAGCACCTTTTACTACCGATCCACGGCAAGGGCTTTGAATCTCGGCGACGCCGAACTCGTTGCGATCATTGGGGACATCCAGGACGAGTTGACCTGCTATGGATATCGTCGCGTGACGCACGAGCTTCACCGGCGAGGCCACCTCGTCAACCACAAGCGTGTCGCTCGCGTCATGCGGGCCGATGGTCTCGGGATCAAGCCTCGCAAGCGGTATGTTCGCACGACGGACAGCAACCACGATTCACCGATCTACCCGAATCTCTATCGGAATGTGATCCCGGCGAGGCCCGATATGGTCTGGGTAGCCGACTTCACGTACAGTGCGCCTCGCCCCAATCGGGGAGGCATATGACTGGAATGCAAGAGAAAGGAGGTTTCGAAGATTTGCCTGTCCCCTGCTGCGAGGGGGCTTGAGCCCAAGCGGCGGTGACCTGTCGTCAACTGGCAGGGTGATGTAGCCCGCAGGTAAAGGGGATTGAGGCGAAGTCGTTACGCCAAGATGGTTCCCGAGGCTGAAGTATTGGAAGGTTGAGGAACACGAACCGGTTAACCCGCATCTGAGGGCTGGAATGTCGCCTTCGTCTACACGGCTTAACAGGCGAAATGCTGATGATGACGCCTGAGATGTACGCCAGCGTCATCCCAACACGGACGAACACGTAGGCTGTCCGTGGCAGTCATGGGGAGAATGCAGCCAGACCATGACATCGGCATCGACTTGCGGAACGCAAGGGAAAAGACTGCGATCGGCAGCCTCACCAATACGCTGAAGTCCAGCATATGAACGAGGGAAGGCATGATGGAATGACAACGAAAGTATTGCGTCGCAAGGGAGTTGACCCTGATGTCCATCATGTTGGCGGAGTTCTCGTAGTAGTCCGCGGCAGGGAAAGCCTGCCACATGGCGAAGGGGAACAGTTCAAACTGCTTGAAGTGCAAACTATCTGACCAAGAGAGGTGAAGACCTTTGATAATCAGCGAAATGCAGCACAAGCTCGCAACATGGGCCGAGAGCGATCCAAACCGAAGGTTTGATCGGCTTCTTCGGCTGATTGCCAATCGGGAATGGCTTGCCGAGGCAGCTCGGATGGTTCTTGCGTCAAGTGGCGCACGAACGCCGGGTATCGACGGAATGGACAAGCAGAGACTGCAGGTCAAATGGGATCAGCATCTGGACGACCTGCGGGCAAGCCTGCTGGAGGAGAGTTATCGCCCCTAGCCGGTCAAGCGCATCTATATCCCGAAACCAAACGGCAAGCTACGACCACTGGGTATTCCGACCCTGACGGATCGCATCGTTCAACGCGCCATGTTGATGGCCATGGAGCCGATCTGGGAGAGCGATTTCCATCGTTTATCCTATGGCTTCCGGCCGGAACGGAGCGTGCATCATGCCGTCCGCACCGTGAGGATCCAGCTTCAGGATGGAGCCGACACGACGAGGGGCCGCTGGATCATCGAAGGTGATCTGGCCAGCTACTTCGATACGGTTCATCATCGGCTGCTTCTGAGATGCGTGCGGCGACGGGTGCAGGACGGGCGTTTCGTCGATCTTCTCTGGCGGTTCCTGAAGGCAGGGCACATTGATCGTGGCCTGTTTACGGCCTCTAGCGAGGGCGTTCCGCAAGGTGACGTTATCACTCCCCGAACGCAAAAGGTAACTTTACGTTCGAGCGGAGGATTCCACTCGATCGTTCTCGTTCTGTGCTTG
>NZ_JBNDIC010000090.1:0-12596 GCF_056755475.1 Rhizobium sp. KNZ2-6A
AGATGTGTATAAGAGACAGATACGCCGCTGCAAGCCGATAGTTGCATAAGATGGCCATCGGGGTATCCGCACGATAGGTGTGGAACATACGTTGCAGCGCCCGCGAACTACAGCCGGCGGCATTTGCGATTTCTTCCAGCGTGACCGGATTGTATAGATTTTCGCGCATAAAGGTTTCCGCTCTCAAGAGTTGCCGCGGCGCAGCCACAAGCATACCTTGGTCGAGTGTATCGCTCAGATTGTGGGGCAGCTTGGCAAAGAGCTTGGTCAGCGTCAGTTCCTTGTAAGCTCTGGCAAGCATGACTGTTTCCGCGGGATTGGCAGTCTTCAGGTCTTCTTCGGCTTGTCGAAGTGTCTGGTAGAGATCCTGCGCATCGTTTTTACGAAAGCAGGTGGGTGATAGGGCGAATTCCTGGGCGTAAGGTTTGCCCGTCAGCTCTTCGAAATACCGTTGCAGCTTCGCTTCAGGAATTTGAAACACCAGCCAGGAGCTCCGAGGCTTAATGCGGAGCCGCGTTCCCATCCTGCCTTTGATGGTTGCGACCTGATTGGCCGAAATATGTGATGTCTGGCGCGTATGCCGGTCGTAGACTTCAACCTCTCCCGCCAACACGAAAGCGATGCACACACGCGGTATATCGTGCCTAGCCATTGCGTCGAGACCGCAGGAATGGTCCACATGGACAATCGATGTCGACAGGAGAGGCTGCCTTGCGATCCGGAACGCGTAGTCTCCATTTTCCCCTGGAGTTACAGTCCATTTCCAATTTGAATTGCCCCCCAAAGCATCGAGATGCCGGATAATCGCATCACGAGAAAATGCCTCGAAGCTGCCGACATATCGATCAACGAGCTCTTGCGGCATTATCGTCAATTGAATTAAACCCCTAATTGCAAAATCTGCGTTGGAAATGTGCTATTTTATCTAGGGTCGATCCTTTCCGGGGGAAGGTGCCCGTTTCCCTGACACATCCGTTGCTCAATCTAATTCACGAATATTATTAACAAGTTATCGCTAATGAAGGAGCTCTCAAGTACAGATAGCGGCATTGTTGTGCGGATTGCTTGATCGGTTTCAATCAGCCGCTAAACATGGTTGAGCGGCCGAAATTATACTCTATAAAACTGTATTCGTGGATGAATGTTGAAGCTTAAATTTTCGCTCGGGACCGAACGGCAACAATATCGTTGAATAACGCTTGCCTCGTTGGGCATGCTTTTAGGGCACGCCTTCGAGACGTTGGATTTTCACCGTCTCGGGCGGGAAGGGACCCCAGTGCCTGCCATCTTTCTCGCTCGCCGGATTGCATCGAGTGCGATCCCAGTGAGCAGGGCCGCAGCCAGGATCAGAAGGTAGCCGCCGACGGTACGGTAGATGAGGACCCCCAGGATGCCGCCGATCAAGAAAGCAGAGATCGTGTAAAAGTGCAGCCGGAGCTTAGCCAGATTGTGTCGCGCCTCGGTCCTGGGCTCGCGTCCGCATAAAATATCGAATGCTATTCCGATCTCGATCCCAAGATCGGTGGCCATGCCGGACACATGCGTGGTGCGCACCCGGGCATCCGAGATGCGGGTGACGACAGCATTCTGCACGCCCATCAGGAAAGCTAAGCCGAGAATGAGAACCGGTACGCGCCAGGTGGCCAGCAGCCAGAGATCGGCGCAGCCGAGGAGGGCGAGCAGTGCTGCTTCGGTCAGAATGCTATAGGCGTAAATAGCCTGGACGTTACGGCGGCGGCCCTCGTTGACGATCAGTGTCGATACCGCAGCACCAAGTACGAAGGCCACCACGATCCCGCCGTAGAACAGGGCAGAGAGCCATTGGCCAATGGCGAGATGATCCGACAGCGTGGAGACGTTGCCCGTCATATTGGCGGAGAAGAAGCCGACAGCATAGAAGGCTGACGCGTTCAAGGCGCCGGCAATGGCGGCAAGCGAGGCCGCCAGGCCGCGATCGATCTTTTCGTTACGGTGAGAACCCTGTCTTACAAGCATGTGGTGGCGTGAGCTATTGGCGGGACGGCATATGGGTAGTAGCCGGGAGAGCGAAGATGGTCTGGCGTCTTTTCTGTTGCTGAAACGATTTCAACCTACTCCCAGCTATTACGCCTTAACAAGCGGCGCTTCGTATCAAAAATGTGCTGACACATCAGAATCTTGATTTCAGACATCAATAGGCACATCATGGGCGTCAATTATCAGAGTCCGTGCACGATAAGCGATGGTTGAATCGTGATCACTGCCGCTCAGATGCGGGCCGCCCGGGCCCTTCTTGGAATCGACCAGCGCCAACTGGCCGAATTGGCGGGGATTTCTGTTCCGACGATCCAGCGAATGGAGGCGAGCGCCGATGTGGTGCGCGGCAACGTCGACTCTCTGATGCGCCTTCTGGCCGCCCTTGATAGCGCCGGCATCGAAGTAATCAACGAGGGCGCGACAAGCGTGGATGGCGGGCGAGGGGTCAGGCTCAGGTCGAAGAGGAAAGCCTCCGAAAGCGGAACGGCCGAGCCATCGGCGACCTCGTCTTCAGCGAGGACAAGGCCATGACACTGCTGGCCGGCTTGCTCTTATGCGTGGCGGCATTGCTTGGGACGGCGGTCTTAGCGGTAACGCTTGCCCATTCGACCCGATCGACGCCGGTTGTCTATGGTGCGAGCCTGGCTTTCTCCGCAATCGCCTTTGTCACCTCGCTCGCATATCTTGCCGCGGGCCTTCCTTCCGTGGAAGCGCCGGCACTTGCCCTTCCCTTCGGCTTGCCGTGGCTGGGAAGTCATTTCCGGCTCGATACGCTCGCCGCTTTCTTCCTGATGGTTGTCAATCTCGGCGGAGCCCTTTCGGCTCTCTACGCCCTTGGTTATGGCCGTCACGAACAGGCACCGCGTCGCGTGCTGCCGTTCTTTCCAGCCTTCCTCGCCGGTATGGACCTGGTGATCCTGGCGGACGATGCCTTCACCTTCCTCATCTCCTGGGAGTTCATGTCGCTTGCATCCTGGGCGTTGGTGATGGCCCACCATCGCGATGCCGATAACCGGAGGGCCGGTTATGTCTATATCGTCATGGCAAGCTTCGGCACGCTGGCCCTGTTGCTTGCCTTCGGCCTGCTTGCGGGATCTGGTGGCGATTATGGTTTTACTGCCATTCGCATGTCCGAGCACACACCGCTCGCCGCCGGTCTCGCGCTCGTCCTGCTTTTGCTTGGCGCCGGTTCCAAGGCCGGTCTCGTGCCGTTGCACGTCTGGTTGCCCTTAGCGCATCCGGCGGCCCCAAGCCATGTCTCTGCCTTGATGAGCGGCGTCATGACCAAGGTCGCAGTCTATGGTTTCATCCGGGTGATCTTCGACCTGCTCGGCATGCCGACATGGTGGTCGGGCATCGTCGTCCTGATCATCGGCAGCGCAACGGCTGTGCTCGGCATACTGCAGGCGCTGATGGAGAGTGATCTCAAGCGGCTGCTCGCATACAGCACCATCGAAAATATCGGCGTGATCTTCGTCAGCCTCGGTCTGTCACTTGCCTTCAAAGCTAGCGGCATGGGGCTGGCGGCGGCACTGGCGCTGACAGCCGCGCTGTTCCACGTCCTCAACCATTCCTTCTTCAAGAGCCTGCTTTTCTTCGGCGCCGGCGCCGTGCTGACGGCGACGGGTGAGCGGGATATGGACAAGCTCGGCGGTCTCATCCATCGCATGCCGGTCACCAGCGTCTTCTTTCTTGTCGGCTGCGTCGCGATCTCGGCCCTGCCGCCGTTCAACGGCTTTGTTTCCGAGTGGCTGGCGTTCCAGGCCATCCTGCAAAGCCCTGCCGTGCCGCAATGGGGCGTGAAGATCCTGGTGCCGGCGGCAGGCGGCCTGCTGGCCTTGTCGGCGGCGCTCGCGGCTGCCTGTTTCATCAAGGCATTCGGCGTGACCTTCCTCGGCCGTCCTCGCACTATCGCGGCCGAACAGGCGCCGGAGGTCGACCGCTTCTCGCTTTCGGCGATGTCCGTCTTGGCGGCGCTGTGCCTTCTCGCCGGCATCCTGCCGGGGATCGTCATCGACGGACTTGCGCCCGTGACGCTGTCGCTGATCGGGGAGCGGATGCCGGTACAAACGAATATTCCATGGCTATCGATCGCGCCAATTGCCGAAAGCCGCAGTTCCTACAATGGCCTTCTGGTATTCCTATTCACCCTCTTTTCGGCGTCGCTGACCGCTTATCTCGTCCACCGCTTCGGCTCGCGGGCGCTGCGCCGAGCGCCCGCCTGGGATTGCGGTTTTCCCGAGATCAGCCCGGCAACGCAATATACGGCGAGCAGCTTCGCCCAGCCCGTCCGGCGTGTTTTCGGGACTCTGGTTTTCCGTGCTCGCGAGAGGGTCGACATGCCGGCGCCGGGCGATCTCCGGCCGGCGCGTTTTGCCATCGAGACACACGATCTGATCTGGGAAGGCCTCTACCTGCCGATTGTCGGCTCCGTCGGCTTCGCCGCCGAAAAGCTCAACCATCTGCAATTCCTGACGATCCGGCGCTATCTGAGCCTGGTCTTCCTCGCGCTCGTTTTCCTGCTGTTGGTGCTGGCGCTATGGTCGTGATTTCCGCGCTCCTCGTCCAAGGCTTCCAGATGGCGCTCGTCGTGCTGCTTGCGCCGCTGCTGACCGGATTCATCCGTCTGATCAAGGCGCGGTTGCTACGCCGGCGGGGGCCTTCCATGATCCAGCCCTACCGCGACATTCTGCGGCTCCTGCGCAAGGAAGTGGTGCTGGCCGAGAATGCGTCATGGCTGTTCCGGGTGACGCCCTACCTCATCTTCACTGTCACCTGGGTCGCGGCCGCCATCATCCCGACCTTCGCCACCGGTCTCATCTTTAGCTGGACGGCTGACCTGATCGCCATCATTGCGCTGCTTGGCAGCGCGCGTTTCTTTCTGGCGCTCGCCGGAATGGACGTCGGTACCAGTTTCGGCGGTATCGGGTCCAGTCGCGAGGCGATGATCGCAACGCTTGCAGAGCCGTCGATGCTGCTGATCATCTTCACGCTCGCCCTGATCGCGGGCTCGACCCAGCTTTCGAGCATCGCCGCCTTCATGACCTCCCCGCTGGTGGGGCTGCGGGTCTCGCTGGCAATCGCCTTGATCGCGCTCGTCATGGTCGCGATTGCCGAAAACGCCCGCATTCCCGTTGATAATCCTACCACACATCTGGAGCTGACCATGGTGCATGAAGCCATGGTGCTCGAATATTCCGGACGGCACCTGGCCATGATCGAGCTTGCTGCATCCCTGAAGCTCCTCCTCTACATGTCGCTGATCGCCTGCATGTTCGTGCCGTGGAAACTCGCCGTGCAGGGCGAAGGGGCTGGCGCCTATCTGGCGGGCATGCTCGCCTATATCGCCAAGCTCGCGCTCGGCGGCGCTCTCCTTGCCCTGTTCGAGACCGCCACCGCTAAGATGCGGGTTTTCCGGGTGCCAGAATTCTTAGGCGCTGCCCTCATGCTCGGCTTGCTCGCAACGCTGCTCCGCTTCGTTTCGAGGAGCCTTTGATGAACGGGGCAGTCTTCGACATCGCCCATATGCTCGCCGGCGGCCTGGTCCTGGTCAGCATGATGATGCTCTATCAGGACCGTCTCTACGCACTGCTCAACGTCTTCGCGCTGCACTCGCTGATATTGACCCTGTCGGTGGCCTGGCAGGCTTTCGTCCAGGACGCTCCGCATCTCTATGTCACGGCGGCGATCGCTCTCGTCTTCAAAGCCATCGTCATTCCCGTGGTGCTCCATCGCATGATCCGCCAGCTCGGCATCCACCGCGAGATCGAGACCGTCGTCGGCATTGGTCCCACCATGCTCGCCGGCATCGGCCTCGTGGCTTTGGCGACGGTGGTGATGCTGCGGGTGACGCCGGAAGCGGATCCGTTGGCACGCGAGGACCTCGCCTTCGCTTTGTCGGTCCTGTTGCTCGGATTGCTGATCATGGTCACGCGCCGCAATGCCGTCAGCCAGGTCGTCGGCTTCATGTCGCTCGAAAACGGGCTTGTGCTTGCCGCAACCGGCGCCAAGGGCATGCCGCTCGTCGTCGAGATCAGCGTCGCCTTCTCGATCCTGATTGCTTTTATCGTTATCGGCGTTTTTCTATTTCGCATCCGCGAACGCTTCGACACGGTCGATGTCCGTGCGCTCGATGACTTCAAGGGGCGGCGGCGGAAATGAATGCGTTTTCCCTCATCTTGGCCTTTGACGCGGTGACGGCCGTTCTTGTGATACCGATCGCCGCAGCCGTGTTGCTGGCACTTTTGCCCGGCTATCGGATAACAGCGCGACTGAACGTGTTCGCA
The DNA here is from genome assembly GCF_056755475.1 of Rhizobium sp. KNZ2-6A. Taxonomy (NCBI): domain Bacteria; kingdom Pseudomonadati; phylum Pseudomonadota; class Alphaproteobacteria; order Hyphomicrobiales; family Rhizobiaceae; genus Rhizobium; species Rhizobium sp. KNZ2-6A. The sequence continues at coordinate 6,303 of NZ_JBNDIC010000090.1, forward strand.
AGCTTGCTGACCTTGCTCGCCGCTCTGTCCTTGTTCGTGATCGCGCGGCCGGTGCCGGGACAATATCTGCTTGTCGACGATCTCAATATCGTCTTCATCGTTCTCAACAGCTTCGTGGGTTTTACCACCAGCATATTCAGCGCCAGCTACATCGCGCATGAACTGGAAACCGGTCGGCTGACGCCTGCGAACCTTCGTTTCTACCATGCCATGTATCAGATCATGATGTTCGGCATGAATCTGGCATTCGTGTCGAACAATATCGGTCTGATGTGGGTCGCCGTTGAGCTTGCAACCCTCACCACCGTGCTGATGGTCGGCATCTATCGCACTCACGAGGCGCTGGAAGCTGCCTGGAAATATTTCATTCTGGGAAGCGTCGGGATCGCATTCGCGCTCTTCGGCACCATTCTCGTCTACCTGGCGGCACAGCCCGTCGTCGGCGAAGGTTATGATGCCATGGTCTGGACGATCCTCATCGATCACGCTTCTGCCTTCGATCCGGCGCTTCTCAACGTCGCTTTCGTCTTTCTGCTGCTTGGCTATGGCACCAAGGTCGGTCTTGCACCGCTGCATGCCTGGCTGCCGGACGCTCATGCCGAAGGGCCGACGCCGATTTCGGCGGTCCTGTCAGGCCTGCTTCTGAATGTCGCGCTCTACGCGGTTCTGCGCTTCAAGATGCTGCTGTCGGCCAATCCTGAAGCTCTTGCGCCTGGACCGCTGATGATGACGATGGGGCTCGCCTCGCTGATTTTCGCGGCCTTCATGCTCTACCGTCGCCGCGATATCAAACGCCTGTTCGCCTATTCTTCGATCGAGCACATGGGCATCATCGTCTTTGCCTTCGGCCTTGGCGGACCGATCGCCAATTTCGCCGGCCTTTTGCACATGGTCATGCATTCGCTGACCAAATCGGCGATTTTCTTCGCTGTCGGCCATATTGCCCAGATCAAGGGAACGCAAAGGCTCTCCGCTATCCGCGGCTTGACCGAGACGCATCCGGGGCTCGGTTGGGGTCTGCTAACCGGCGTCGTCGCCATCGCCGGTCTGCCGCCGGCCGGGATATTCATGAGCGAGTTCCTGATCGTCAGCTCGGCCTTCGCAAAGCAACCGCTGCTTGCCATTCCGCTCGTCTTTGGATTGCTGGTCGCTTTCGGTGCATTGCTGCTGCGGCTGACGGGAGCAGTCTTCGGCCAGCCGCGCGGCAGCGTGCTTCCCGCCGAGGCATCCTATGTGCCAATGTATGCCCATCTCGTGCTGGTGCTCATTGCCGGTGTCTATCTGCCGTCGGAGCTGGTTGCCTGGTTCCAGCATATCGCCAACCTTCTTCGATGATGCGGAGGAAAGATGCCGATGCTGAGTGACATCCTCGACAAGGGCCGTTCCGTTCCTGATCACGCTCCCTGGCCGCGCGCCGTCGTTGATGCGGCTCTATGGACATCGGCCGTTCTGGCCCTGTCCGATGGACGCCTGGTTCTGCTCGGTCTTTGGGGCGAAGGAAGCGCAGTTCACATGGCCTTGCTCGATGAGCCAGCCGGCATGATCGGTGTCCTCAGTCTGGAAGGGCTGGAAGGTGGCATATACCCTTCCGTCGCACAATTGCACCCGCCGGCCTTGCGGCTGGAGCGGTCAATCCGCGACCTGACCGGGCTCGAACCTCGGGATTTGCCGGACAGCCGGCCGTGGCTCGATAACGGCCGCTGGGAACTGCGCCATCCTCTCGCGGAGCATGGTGGTTCGTCGCGCGAGGTCAGTCCTTATACCTTTTTGCGTGCTGAGGGCGAAGGTCTGCACCAGATTCCGGTCGGCCCTGTGCATGCCGGCATTATCGAGCCGGGACATTTCCGCTTCACGGCCAATGGCGAGACGGTCGTGCGTCTCGAGGAACGGCTCGGCTATGTCCACAAGGGGATCGAGGCGTTGATGGATGGCGCCGACCTTATTCGCGGAGTGCAGCTCGCCGGAAGAACCTCCGGCGACAGCACGGTCGCCTATGCCTATGCCTTTTCGCGAGCCGTCGAAGCCGCACTGGGGTTCGTCGCTCCACCTCGGGCGATCTGGCTGCGCGCGCTGATGGCCGAATTGGAACGGCTGGCCAACCATCTCGGCGATATCGGCGCCATCTGCAATGACGCAGCCTTTCCGCTGATGTTGGCCCATTGCGGCGTGCTGCGCGAGCAGGTGTTGCGCACAGCCGATGCCGCCTTCGGTCACCGCCTGATGCGCGACCGTATCGTGCCCGGCGGCGTCACCACCGATCTGACTGGTGAGGGTGCCACTAGCCTCCGAAGCTTGCTTGCCGAAATACGTCGCCGGTTTCCCGCCTTGGTGGAGCTCTATGACAACACCGCCTCGCTGCAGGACCGGACGGTCGGCACAGGCAGGCTGCGGGGCGAGCTCGCGCGCGAGTATGGAGCGGGCGGCTGCGTCGGGCGGGCTTCCGGACGCGCTTTCGATGTTCGACAGGCCTTGCGCTACCCGCCTTATGACGGTCTGGTCCTCGACGTTCCAGTGCTCAATGACGGCGATGTCAACGCCCGCGTCTGGATCCGTATTCGCGAGGTCGAACAGAGCCTATCGCTCATCGACGATATTCTCAACTGCCTTCCGGAAGGGCCGATCTTCAGCGCGATCCCTTCCGCCGGTGAACGTCGGGAAGGCATGGCGCTCGTCGAGGGTTTCCGTGGTGACGTACTGGTCTGGCTACGGCTTGCACCAGGGGGAAGGATCGAACGCTGCCATCTGCGTGATCCATCCTGGTTCCAGTGGCCACTGCTGGAGGCGGCAATTGAAGGCAATATCGTTGCCGACTTCCCGCTCTGCAACAAATCGTTCAATTGCTCCTATTCCGGTCATGATCTTTAAGGGCAGGGTCGCATGCGAAAGCTCCTCTTCGAAAGTTTGATCCACCTGCCGCTGACGGAACCGGCGCCGCTTCCCTCCGATGCCGCGATGGAGGAACTCGCCGTCGGCATCGGCGCCGCATCCCGTCGGCGGTTCGGCCGCAGTCTGTCGATCCGCGCCATCGATGCCGGCTCCTGCAACGGCTGCGAGCTGGAAATGCACGCGCTGACTAATGCTTTTTACGATATAGAACGCTTCGGCATCCGTTTCGTCGCCTCGCCGCGCCATGCCGACGTGCTGCTCGTGACCGGGCCGGTGACGAAGAACATGCGGGAAGCGCTGGAACGAACGTATAACGCCACGCCGGCTCCCAAATGGGTCGTGGCACTCGGCGGCTGCGCCCGCGACGGCGGCTGTTTTGCGGGTAGCTACGCCGTCATCGGCGGTGTTTCGAAAGTGATCCCCGTCGACCTCCATATTCCCGGCTGCCCGCCGTCGCCACACGACATTCTCAGAGGTCTTCTTGCATTGCTTGAACATGTGAATAGGGGAGGCCGCGCTTCGTGACGGCGAGCTTCAATGCTTCGATTTCTGCGAACTGGATTTATCACAACGAGTGCCTTGATTGCGCTCATCTGGCGCTGGATTATTTCACCTGCGTCAACGCCGCCACACGTCAATCGCAAAAAGCCGATCGATCAAGAGATGGATCCCGCGGTCCGCCTGGCGATCGGTGCAGTTGAAAAGGTTTTTGTCCGAGATTTCCAATGGGCCTTCCGTAGGCTGCCAAGTTCGGACACCGGTATCGATGCGCGCGTCGAAATCCTTGATGACGGTCGGCCGACTGGTAGGTTCTTGCCGCTGAAAATCAGATCCGTATTGCCCACGCGCGAAAGACAGAGCGGCTACCTCTATCGCGGAGAGAAAAGACACCTCGATTACTGGACGAGGCATTCGTTGCCGGTTTGGGTGATCGTCGTTGATCCCGAAAGCGGCTTGATGCTGTGGCAACAGGTTGAAACGCGGCTGTGCGAGATTACGGAAGCGGAATGGTCGATTGTCATTCCGACGGCCAATGTGCTTGATGCCGCGGCCAGGCTCTGCTTCGAAGAGGCGATGACGTCCGATCCGGAGTCCCTCATGCGCGCCGCATTTGCCCTTGATCGCGCGCTGATGCAGGAAATGCAGGATCAAACAACGTTTTTCGTATGGGACGAGTGGGGCGATACGACTGCGATCTTTTGCAATCTCCGCATCTACGTCGGCGAGGGCGAAAGGCAAGAGCCGGATGTGCACATCGACTATCGTCTTCGCGCGCATGACCTCCATGAGATCATGATCAAGCTTTTCCCATGGGCAACCTACTCCTATGTTGAACCGATTTCGGAATATTCCGGCGAAGTGGCGGTGCACATTTTGGAGGTCGAGCTCCGCCCCGAAGCTTATGCCTATCTCGAGGCCGAGCGCTTCCTGGAGGCGGGCTATCCCCAGGAAAGCGATCCCCCGGCTCTGGAGCCGGATGATTTCATGACGGAGAAGGAAGAACGGGAGTTCTGGCGCAGCAGGGGGGATTCTCGCGATCATCACGGTCGGGCAGATTGAACTGCTTGCTATCGAGCCGCCTCATCGGTAGCGTCGCCTTAACGGAATTTGCTGATCGAGGTGATATTCGACCAGCATGACCGAAGAACCGTTTACCCGTTACCACCGCCATCGTTTTCCAGCCGAGATTATCACCCATGCCGTGTGACTTTATTATCGATTTCCGCTGAGCCTCCGCGATGTCGAAGACCTGCTTGCCGAACGCGGAATTGAAGTATCGTTTCAGACAGTGTCGGAATGGGTGGTGAGATTTGGCCTCAAATTCGCTTATCAACTCCGGCAGCGATCACGCGGCAACTTTGTCGACAAATGGCATCTTGATTAACTTGTCGTATCGATCAAGGACAGGAAATACTGGCTGTGGCGTGCCGTCGATGCCGAAGGCTTTATTCTCGACGCGCTTTTACAAAGCCGTAGGAACAAGAGCGCTGCGCTGCGGCTGATGCGTAAGCTGCTCAAAAGCCAGGGAGCCACGCCCAGGGTGATGGTCACCGACAAGCTGCGCTCCTATGCTGCCGCGAAAGCCAAGTTGATGCCCGGCGTTGAGCATCGATCGCACAAGGGGTTGAACAACCGCGCCGAAAATTCTCATCTTCCGCTGCGGCGACGAGAGAGGCGGATGATGCGCTTCAAATCGGCGCGGCAATGTCAACGTTTCGTCTCGGTTCATGGCCAGATCGCCAACCTCTTTCATCTCCATCGGAAACAGCTCACTGCCGCAGGCCACCGCCAACTCCGCGCCAGCGCCGTCAACACCTGGCGTGAAATCGCATTGTCGACCGTGCTCTGAAATTCGGGACCCGTGCCTTGCCGCGGCTACGATCCGTTAAGGCGACGCCTCCCGTCGAGTTCTTCCGGGCTAGCGACCGCGCCGCCAAGCGCAGCGATATCAATCTGCACTATGGCAGTGAGCCGGGGACGAAATTCTACAGTGAGCTTTCCGATCAATACGGCTACTTGTCCGGTCTTTCTCCGAGGCATGGGTCGAACGAAAGACACCGTGCTTGTCGCTGTAAAATGCCAGAGGTTTGCCCCATTGCTGCAGATAGGCCTTCGTCGCATGGAGGTAATCGAAGGTGTTCTCCGATCCGGCGAACCGCAGATGCAATAGTTTGCCGGTGGCGTCATCGATGTAGACCAGCAGTGCGCATTTGGGACCGCGGCTCTCGAACCACCAGTGATGCGATCCATCGATCTGAACCAGTTCACCGAAACAATCGCGCCGGCCGCGCGGCTGGAAGACACGCTGCTTGCGCTCGCGTCGCGATATCCAGATGCCGGCCTCGGTCATCCATTGGCGCAGCGTCTCCTTGCTGACCGATATCCGATGGCGCTCAACTAGCTTCTCCGCCGCCAAGGTCGGCCCGAAGTCCGCGTAATGCTCACGCACCAGGTCGAGAGCCAGGTTGCGGAAATCCTCGCTGTGGCGTCGGTTGCTCGCACGACCGCGTTTCTTCGACGTCAGACCGGCGGCTCCGTCCCGGTCATAGGCTTGCAGAAGCCGATGCGCCTGGCTGCGGCTGAGCCCCAACAACTCAGCAGCCCGAACCACCGTCAGGCTGCCGCGGCGAACTTCGCGAATACGTTCTAGGCGATGTAATTCCTTCTGCGACATGATAATCAAACAAGACATGACGACTCCGAACACAGATGGCCGCAGCCACGTTGCACGTCGCTAATCTTGCTCCCCAATGCTGACGTTCGACCAGCATCCCAAGAGGCGACGACTGTCGCATCTCTAACTGGCCTATGTGTCGCATCTCTAAAATGCCGTGGAGAAGCTAACCCAAGTGCATCACGCCCGTTTTGCAGGGTAGGGGATCACGCCTCATCGTGCAAATGCGCCAT
>NZ_JBNDIC010000091.1:0-11723 GCF_056755475.1 Rhizobium sp. KNZ2-6A
GCGCCGGCGATCGTGGTGTTCTGCTCATCGCCGAAGGTCAGGTTCTTGGCACCGATATTGACCGTGCTGCCCGCCACGGTGGTCAGCGAACCGATGGTCTGGTTATTGGTCGCGCCGCTGATGTCCAGCCCGGTGTTCGCGCCCGTCGCGTTCACCGTGACGTCGCTGTTCACCCCGAGCCTGCCCGCGCCGGCGACGGCGAGCTTGCCGCCAGTGATGGTGGTCGGTCCCGTATAGGTGTTTACCCCGGTCAGCGTGAGGGTTTCGGTGCCAACCTTTTCAAGCGAGCCTTTGGCACCAAAATTTTCACTGATAACACCGCTGAATGTCATGGGTTGCGCCGCGGCAAGCCCACCTACTCTCAGGATCTGATTGACTGGATAACCTGTGTTCGTTTCAAGTGACACGGTACCAGCTCCCGAAAGAGAGCCTAACCACGTCAGGCCGGTGTTGGGCGCTGCGATCGTAGCAGACTGAAAAGTGGCCCTGCTCCCTGCCTCCATCACCACGCTGGAATCTTTGGCATTGCCGCCTGCAGGGAAAAAGAAGCTACCGCCGGTTTTAACCGTGAAAGTATTCGACCCGAGCACATTGCCCCATACGTGCATGCCGGTGCCGGCAGCGACCGTAAAAGACTGGGTGACACCGCTTTGGTTGTTGATCACGTTGTCGCGGAACGAGCCAGCACCTGGAGTGCCAAATTGCAAGACGCCATTCCCTGTTGACGTAATGTTATACGCAGGCGCTCCGCCCACGAACGTAGCCGTCAGTAACCGTATACCCAATGTGTTGTTGGTAAGTTCGGTTGTGCGGCCCGAAGGCAGCGCACCGAAAGTCGCATTATACCCATTAGGCACTGTAACCGGAGTATTCGGATTCCAATTATTTACATTTCCCAGTAGGCCATCACCTCCGTTGCCAGTCCATGTCACCTGGGCCGAGGCGATCGAGGGCACCGCCAATGCTGCCAGGAAGCCGACGGCCACAACATGCAGGCCGCGAAAGAGTGTTCCAGCGGATGTTGCGCCGCCACCTGCTCCGAGCTGCCCCAATCCAAGATTCTTGCGATTGATGCCCAGCACCCGATGCGCCATACGCAGGGCCGCCATGACGCGCCGATTGCGCGAACGCGAAAACGGCCGAGAATTGTCCGTATTGCACAGGTTGCCAAGCATCAACAAGATAGTCCCCCTCAGGATGAACACATTGAGGGCTTTCGGTGCCTTTAGAGTGCCACTCCGACAACTACCATTTGATAGGGGTGCCGTTGCTTCGCGACTGAGTGTCGCCCGGCACGCGCTGAACGCCAGCATTCGTTGCAATCTTGCAACGAAGCGGGCGCGGCGGAGCGAGATAGCTGGCCTGATTACGCTGGTCCATTCGTCGCTGTGATTCGGCGTATCCATGCCCGGGTTTCTGCTGGCCGTGCCTATGAACCGCGGTGGGTTCCGGCTTCTGGATATCGGGGAGCGGCCTTCTGGCTCTTTGGAGCGCGCAACGCGTGGCCGTCCCGAGTTTCAAGCTGCTCGACAAAGCAACGCCTTCTGTATTCCGGTGTTCCTGCTCGATATCTACAGCAACGACACTCAGGCTAACCTTTAGAAGGCAGACCGAAACGAACTTCGCAAAATCCTGACCGCCCTTCCTCAAGTGTGGAGGGAAAGCGTCAGTGAGCAGGTGAAGAAACTTAGGGGTCGAAAATGAGCCAGGCAGTATCACGAATTTTGCAGGGCGCACGGGAGGCTCTTGCTTTTGCCAAGGGCGAGGCCAATCAGGCCGAATATGGTATTCATATCCCGCCACAGGTGGACGTTCGCGCCATCCGTCAGAAAACCGGACTTTCCCAAAAGGCGTTTGCTGCCCGGTACGGATTTTCCTTCGGTCGTGTTCGCGATTGGGAACAGGGCCGGTCCAACATCGATGCCCCATCCCGCATCCTTCTCACCATCATCGAGAAGGAACCGGAAGCCGTTGAACGAGCGCTTTCAGCCGCCTAAACCACAAGAGGAGAAACGCCATGGCCCTTACGCTCAAGGAAAAGGCCCCGGCCATCACCGCCGAGGAAATGGAACGACGCCGCAAAAATGTTCGGCGCGTTACTCGATCCAACGCAATTGAAGGCGCTGCACACGGTCCGGAAATCGAACCGATCTATGAAGCGTACATCGTTCTTCAATATCCTTGCCGCTTTTGCTGAATTTGAGGCGGATCTGGTAAGGACGCGAACGCGCGAAGGCATGGCGTCGCCCGCGCCAAAGGAAAGCTGCGAGGCAAGAAGCCAAAGGTCTCCGACTGCCAACAGAAGGAGCTACGTCGGATGTATGACACAGGGTCTGCTTGAAGCTGCATCGATCCGAAGGGTGAAAATGCCAAAGTCACCGACGCACTCGAGCGCAGTTCGGGCCGGTCCATTTCCTCGATCCATTCGGCGTGGCGGGACAACGGTCCGCCGCCTTCAATCCCCTCGATACGCTCGATCCGACTGGCCTCGACGTCGCCGAAGACGCAAGCACGCTTGCCGACGCCCTCGTCTTTGATGAACCCGGCATGGCAGGGGAAGCGCATTGGAACGAGGAGGCCAAGGCGCTCATTGCCGGGCTGATCCTCGCGATTGCCGTTGGGGAATCTCCGGAGCGCCGACAGCTTGCAACGCTGCGCGAATATCTGACGTTTCCACCAGAACGCTTCGCCACGCTGCTCGCCGTCATGCAGGAGATGGAAGAGGCGGGCGGTCTGATTGCCCGCGCCGCCAATCGACATCTCGGAAAGTCCGATCGGGAGGCGGCCGGCGTGCTTTCGGCTGCCCAACGTCACACCCATTTCCTCGACAGTCCGCGCATGACCGCCGTGCTCGGCCGGTCGGATTTCCGCTTCGCTGATCTTAAGCGCAATAACGCGACGGTGTTCCTGGTCTTACCGCCGGATCGGATTTCCACCTATTCGAGATGGCTGCGGTTGCTGGTCACCCAAAGCCTCACCGACATGGCGCGTGATCCCGCCTACCCTACCCGGCCTATACTCTACCTGCTCGACGAATTTGCTGCTCTCGGCCATCTCGCTCCCGTTGAACGCGCCATGGGTCTGATGGCCGGCTATGGCGTTCAGCTCTGGCCAATCCTCCAGGACATCCATCAGCTGCGCGCCACCTATGGCAAGCGCGCCGTCACCTTCCTGTCGAACGCCGCTGTCCTCCAGGTGTTTGGGGTCAATGATAGCGAGACCGCTGAGCTGATCACCCGTTCGATCGGCAAAACCGACACGCAGTACATCACCCGGTCGTGGAGCGAGGGCAAGAACTCCACATCGGAACACATCTCGGCGCGTGATCTCATCAACGCCGATGAGATCCTGCGCCTGCCGGATGACAAGATGATTGTGCTGAGACAAGGGCAGCGACCGGCATGGGTCAAGAAGTTGCGTTATTATGCCGATGTGGAATTCGACGGGACGTTCGATCCGGCGTGAACGGCCTCCCGCAGGTCGGCGCCCCTTCACGGGCAGGTTCGTAAGAGCTCCTATAAGCCACCCTCACGATGTAAATCGCTCCTCCTAAGCTTCGCGGTGCGCAGCAATCGACCTTATGGGGAACATGTCTTCCCCATAATGGTGAAGGCGTGTGTGATGGCGCCGGCAGAGCCAACGAACTTGCAATGGGTTTTCGTACTGGTCGTGATGGGCGTCGACTGCTTCGATGCCGCAGACCTCGCAGACACCTTTTTCCAGCTGCCCGGTCTTCAAGGCTCTCTGGACCGCCAGATGCGCGTCGTATTTTGCTGGATTTGCCCGACGCCAATCCGCTTGTCGTGTCTCGCTCTCGATCATGATGTTGGTCCGGTCATGTTGTTTCGAGCACACATTGTCGAAGGCAATGCCTGCGGCGGTTTGCAGGACGCGAAGCACTTGCGGTCGATAATCTCCATTTACGCCTCTTGCCGAGCAGCGTGAAGCCTGGGAAAAGCTCGATGAGCGCTTCTTGCAGGAGCAGACAATAACATGTCGTCTCTCTACGGCCCAATCCGAATAGCGTTGCCTTCGGTCGAAGAGACCGCGCATACCAGCGGACCGCGGCGCTATATTACAACGGCAGGCCCAAGACTCTTCACGCCCGGGTCAATGCTACTGACACCACCCGCGCCAATTCAATTTCTAGGCTTAGAAAAGCGGACGCCGGCGCCGCCGCCATTTTCAGGAATAAACACGAGGCCTGCGGCCTCGAACGCTGCGCGTATCGCCTCCAAAGTTGCGGCGTACCCCGGGCGACCAGCTTCGATCCGAGTTACGGTGGCCGCCGTAATGTTAGCCCGGCTTGCCAGATCGCGAACGCCCCACTTCAGAGCAGCCCGCGCCATTCGAATTTGAGCGGCAGTCAACATTATAACCTTGACATAATCTTTGTATGATTCAAACTCTCTGCGATGGTTTTAGACAGCCATGCAGGTTGGTTGCGACAACCTACATGGCCTGACCACAATTCAAGCTTCAGGGAGCTCGGATCATGGCTGATTCTGAGAATAGCAGAACTTTGCTTGCAATTTCGCGTGGAAAAGAAAAACCTGAGCACGGCACGTGCGAAGACCTACCTCCACATATCGACCGCCGGAATCTTCTTTCCGTCGCCGCGCGCCTGCTGACCGCATTGATCGCGGAAACCCCTCAGCGAACGGAGCATGGTCCTACGCCGGTCAGAGAAATGTGGCCTCGCTGGTATGCATGCCACCAGCAGCGCGTGAAGGCCACCCGTCTTAGAGAAAAGCTGGAGAAGCAGTTGCTCGAAGAGGCCGGCGGGCTTCCGGTCGTGGTACTTCCGAATGACGGAACGGAAGGCACCGTCGAAGTTCACTCTTTCGCCGACATCAATCGAACGGCCGCTCAGCTGGATGCCAAACACCTATCTCAGGCACGAGCCGAGCTTCGTGTGCGCCGAAAACGATGGAAGCAAGCAGATCAGCGCTTAGGGTACAGTGCGGCGGTTGCTCTTGAACAGGAACTCGCGGAACGGGCTGGGATATCCGGACGCGTCATGTGGATCACACGGCCCTCCTCGCTGATCGAAGTCACCGCGAAGCTCCATTGCCTGATTGTCATGCACGATGCCAGTCTGAAGCTTGTGAATGCCCCGTGGCCCGAACTACGGAGAATGCTGAAAGATCTCATTCTCATTACGGAAAAGGGCCGGCCGAGACCAGGCAATGGACCTACATATCCCGGCAAGGCAGCAGGGCCACGGGGCATTCTAACCTTGGCGAGCCAATACCAAGACGCTGCCAGGAAGCTTGGCGAGGGCTCTCCCAAGCCCAACAATCTTCCGCCGCGTCTTCTGGCGCTTCATGCGATGGAGCTCTATCTGAATGCATTCCTGCTCGCCAAAGGCGCGGATCTCGCAACGATCCGCGGCTTTCGGCATAATCTCGATGAGCGGACGCGGATAGCGACCGAAGCTGGCCTTGTGCTGCGCAAGCGTACAGTGGCACACCTGGTAATGCTCTCGGCAAGCAACGAGTATCATGTCATCAGGTATGCCCCAGAGCTCCCGTCGAAGCTCTCCCAGATGAACAGAATTATGACAACACTCGACGAGCTCTCGCGCAAGGTGCGAAAGGCGCTGCGGGTGTTGTTGTGATCACGCTTTGACGAGCTCGGCGCAGGCCGCCCCCAGACACGCTAGGACCGAATGGACGATAAATATCATGCCAGTGATATTGGGTACCTCGACTGGGCGTCACCCGCATGGGCTGGGACAGCGTGCGGGCCCCGTGAGCGGCAGCTCACAGCACCGTCCGCCGCGGGAGGCTCGCCCGAACAGTCCTATTCTACAACGCATCACCGTCATGAATCGATTGCGGCCGACTGATTCAAATGTCTCGTTGGACGGGCAATCGGCAATCGGCGATTCTCCCACCATGATCGCGCAGCCTTATCAGCTATACATCGAACGCACGGACGCCACGAAGAACATGGCCCGCTACTATTCCATGTCGATCGAGCCGACGCTGTTTGGAGACGCATGTCTCATCCGTCGGTGGGGACGCATTGGCGCTGGCGGTCAAAGGCTGGTGCATCATTTCAAGTGCGAAGAGGAGGCCGTCGGACTCTTCCTCCAGCTCTTGCGCCAGAAACGGTTGCGTGGCTATCGCCCCAAATCCGTGTCTGACACGATCATCCGACCGATCGAGGGGAAGAAGGACTGCGAATCAAAGCTTAGAGCCTGACACGCCGGTCAATCCCCGCAGACGGCTCACCTGGTAGCAGAACGCACCCTTGGCAGGGAGGATTGGCGTCCCGCAGCAGCTCGATGACCTCGTCGACGCGCACGGTCGAGACGGCATGCCGCCATGGCATCCTTGGGCGAACTGAGCAGACAACCACCTCCTCGTGTGGCATAGATGGCTTGTGCGGCCGCAAAAGCAGGTTTGCGGCGCCGTAAGAAGGCTATGGTCAATTGGAAGCTGTGGAAATCCCTGCTTTTCGAATTTCCATGCGGCATCGCGTCGATGACAGCAGTTCATTCCGCTGTCAGGGTTTCCGCATCAACAATGATGCGGAGACATAGGATGACCACCACGAACGAAATCGCCGACAAGATCGCGGGTGAACACAGCCTGACGAAGGCACAAGGAAAGGCAATCGTCGAAGCGGTGATCGCCTCGATCACTCAAGCCGCGATTGCCGGCAATGAAACGTCGCTGCCTGGATTTGGCAAGTTCAAGGTGAAGGCAACGCCGGAGCGCGAAGCGCGCAATCCGGCGACCGGCGCGACCATTAAAGTCGCGGCGGCCAAGAAGCTAGCGTTTACGCCGGCCAAGGCACTTAAGGACGCATTGAACAAATAACGCGGTTTAAGGACGCGAACACTCGGTCCCCGGGGACCAGGTGTTCGTTTTTCCACGCTCGATATTTTGCCTGGCGCGCGTGATCGTCGGGCGCTGTCGAAGCTTCGTCAGACCAACCATTCCCGGCCCCTCTCTCCCTCTCCTATCGTCACCGAGACGGACGACCGCCTACCGACCGACAGCCTGAAGTGCGGGCTCGAGCGGCTGACGGCTCCCCAAATTCATTCCGCTCAGCTCCAATCAACAAATGATTGACTTCCAATTATCATGCTTGATAGTTCCAATTTTCAGGAAATCGGAACGCGCATGTACAAACGATTTGTGGAACGCCGGGCAGACGAAGCCCTTTCGGATACGCCAGTGGTTCTGATCGTCGGGCCACGCCGCGCGGGCAAGACCACGCTGGTGCGGAAGATGGAGGGGGCGGGCCGCAGCTACATCACGCTCGACGACCAGACGGTCCTTAGCTCCGCAAAGTCTGATCCTGCCGGCTTCATCCGCGGACTTGACCGGGCGATCATCGACGAAATCCAGCGCGCGCCCGAGCTGTTACTGGCCATCAAAAAGACGGTGGACGAGGACTATCGTCCCGGCCGGTTCTTGCTCACGGGTTCCGCCAATGTGCTGACATTGCCCCGTGTCGCCGACAGCCTGGCCGGCCGCATGGAAACCATTCGAATGTTGCCGCTCGCCCGCGCAGAAGTCGAAGGCACGACCTCGACATTTTTGGACCGCCTGTTCGAAGGAAAACTGCACAGCGACCGGAACGGGATCGTCGCAGATGATCTCTTGAGGCTCGTCCTTCTCGGCGGGTTTCCGGAGGCGATTGCCAGAGAAAGCGAACGGCGGCGCCAGGATTGGGCGCGATCCTATCTGACATCGGTTCTGACGCGCGACCTGCGGGACATCGCCGTTGTCGAAAAGCTGACAGAGCTCCCGAAGTTCGTGCGTTTGCTTGCCGAGCATTCCGGGCAATTGGTCAACTATTCGCAGTTCGGATCGAGCATCAACGTCAGCCACAAGACGGGACAACGATATGTCGGCCTGCTCGAACAGGTATTCCTGATCACCACCGTGCAGCCCTGGTACACCAATGCGTTGAAGCGGATCGCCAAAACCCCGAAACTGCATTTTGTCGATTCCGGCGTGCTCGCTGCCGCCCGAGGGCTGACCTTTGACCGGGTGAAGACGGATCGCAGCGCATTTGGCGCGCTCTTGGAGAGCTTCGTATTCTCCGAGATCCTGAAACTCGTGACAGGGTCGGACTTGCGGCTTACCCCGTATCACTTCCGCGATCAGCAGATGCGAGAGGTCGATGTCGTGCTCGAGCGCGACGATGGGACAATCGTCGGGATCGAAGTGAAAGCGAGTGCCACCGTCAAGGCCAGCGACTTTGGAGGATTGAAGACCTTGGCGGAAGCGTGCGGAAAAAAGTTCGCGTATGGCATCGTCCTTTATGACAACACCGATGTCGTTCCCTTCGGCGAACGGCTTGCCGCTGCTCCGCTTTCCTGTTTGTGGCGGTGATGACCTGTTCAAGGGATGGCGAGTTCCCCACCCCAGGTTCCACTGCCGGCGCGCATCGGCCGGCTACAAGGTAAGCGGTTACCCGGTTCTATATTGCTTCCGACACCACCAACTTTATTGGGATAGCGTATTACGTTGTAACGGATTTGTTTATCGTTTGCTCGTAACAATAACTCATGAGCAAGAAAGTCATATCATTCCGCCTATCAGAGGAAGAGCTTGAAAAGCTCGATGAGGCTTGCAAACGGCTGAATCAAAACCGTTCGGAAACGGTGGTTTCTGCTATCGATATCATACTTCGGGACTATATCCCGGAGGGCGGGACGCTCACGAAACGCACGCCGTGGATGCTTGATTCCTTGAAAGGAGACGACCTTGCGTAGTGCCCGTTTGACACGTCTTGCTTTGGAGTACCTTCATGATGAATGAGCCGAGCGATCGGGTGCTGTTAGAAATCGGCAGGTTCAAAGCTGGCATTTTTGGTCGATTTGCCATCACAGTGGTCACTATCGCCGTATTCCTGGTGTCAATCGGCGTTGTATTCCATGCCTAATCACACACTGATCTGTGGAGGCGATCGCTCCGGCGACGCAGCCAAAAGGATACGATGACATGGGTGCGGATGAAGAAGCTGGCTGACGACTGGCTCCCAAAACCGCTCATCCGTCATCCTCGGCCCGGCGATCGGTTCGCCGCCAAACACCGGAAGTAGGAGCCGTATGCGGGAATTCCGCACGTACGGATCTGTGCGGGGGGCGCTCAGTGATGGGCGTCCCTACCGCGTTCACTTCGCGAACCGGAGATCCGGGCCGCTGCGCTCCCTGTTCGAGAGTCAGGATTTCTGCACCACAGGGTACTTTCTGGACAGAAAGTACCATCCCAAATTGACCCCAAGACCGGCGAGAAGGATGAGGCCGAGGCCGACGCCTTGCATTGCTGTGATTGAACGGCCAAACACGAAAAAGTCTGACAGCAAAGCAGCAGCAGGATTCAGGAACGCGGCGGCAGCAATGCCCGCGATCGGCACCTTGGGATATGCCGAGTACAGCAGAACATAGACGATGCCGGTATGAATGACCCCAAGGCCGACTAGCCAGCCCCACATGCCAACGCTACCGCCTTCAAGGGAACCCATATTGAGGAATGGCAAGAAGGCGGCGCATCCGATCAAGCAATGAACCGCACTTAGAACATCGGGCGTCAGGCCCTTGACCGCGCGTGTCGTCAGGGTTGTCGCGGCATAGAAAAGCGAAGCAATAAGCGCAAGTCCAACCCCGGTTAGCCAATTTTGATCGGTCTGAATGTCCCCGAGCTTCGGCAGGATGGTCAGGACAAGCCCCAGGAACGCAAGGCAAATCCACCCGATCTTGTGCCGGGATAGCGTCTCGCCAAGGAGCAGACTGCCGGCGAGTACGATCCAGAAGGGTTGAAGATGGTAGACGATCGTAGCGAACCCGATGGAAGTTCTGTGGAACGCCTCGAACAGCGCGAGCCAGTTCAGTACGAGGCACAGGCCGCTCAGGAGAACGAGCGGCCACGTCTTACGGTCGATCTCGAAGAAGCTTTTCCATTGACCTCGTAACGATACCCATCCGATGAGCGCAAGGGCACCAAGCAGGCAGCGGAAAAACACGACGTTGAAAGTTGGCTGGCCAGACAGGACCGAAAAAAGCCCTGCCGTCCCTGAAACGGCCATGCCGATAGAAAGCATTATTGTTGATTGGATACGCCCAGTCTTCGATTCCATCAGCCCCCCACGGTCGCATAACTCCCCGAAACCCGCGACGGTCGCACAATAGGGATTTTCGCGACGGGTTGCACGCGATAGATTCCGGGCGTCCGAAAGTGATGGTTTTGTCACTGTCTGACGAGTTCCGGCGGCGATCATGTTCTCCTTCGCCGGTAGGTGCGGGATTGTCGATCTGGCAAGGCATCGTGAATTCGAAACCGCGCCTTACCTATTTGAAAAATTTGTAATAGCCCAGAAGTCTTCATCACTGTTACGCACCCAATAGCGATGCGATACTGGAACCATGTGCTCAAAATCGCCTTCAGCACCCCACCAACCATCGAGAACGGCCGTTTCATAAGATCGACCACGCACCATATGCATGAATATCTGACGATCGTAGTTCACGTAGAACTTAGGTAGCTTCGAAGACAGCCGCATCCGAAGCTGAACCAGTTCTTCCCGCATCGGCACGTTGAAAGAAAGCTCCGCTTCCATCTCTTTGGACAGGACGGCATATTGACCTCTGTCCTCTAAGAAAAATTCCTTCCGCAACAAATCTGTAGTGACAACTTTGGCAGTTTTACCATCCTGATAACGGGGAAACAGATCAGGCGTGAGCGTCGGAATGCCATTACGATACCTATGAATAATTTCGACTCGGTACGTCTCCACGGATTTTCCGGCAGGAAGATAGCACATCAAATTATTATCTTGGCACAACGCTTCAATATTCTTCAAGTAATCAAGATTGAAATGCTCATCCCAGTCAACAACCCAGATATACGCTCTGCTTGACAGCCTGCGTGACCAACTCGGAGATCGCCATATCGATCTTCGACGGGTCGCAGGTGCCGGTATTGACACAATAGCCGCGTTCAACGGCATATTGCGCGGCATTGGAGGCGATGAGTTGTGCTTCCTTGATATGAAGCTGACGATTGAACGTTTCCGCGTCCAGCGCGGTTGCAGCTCCCGCTTCGCCGCCGACAATGCTTCCAACCACGACAGCGGCCCATTGGCCGAGCGCATTGCGCTCTTCCTGCGTCATATTGGGATTGTCCATCAGGGCTTTATTGATCACGGCCCCGATGAGTTCCTGCGCGCCACCCGCAAGTGCACCTCTGCCGGCATCGCCGCCAGCAAGCGTAGCCGTCAACGCGCCGACCGCGGCATGCATAGCCACTTTCTCGGCGCTGCCTTCGGCAAAGCCAAGCCGCGAGGATATTTCACCGACGGCCATGTTCATGAGTTCGGAGAACGCCGCCGCGCTTTCCTGCTTGGCTTTCAGGCGGTCGATATCGTATTTCTCAACCTGCGCATTGGCCTTCGAGAGATCGGCATTCAGACCGGAGAGGTCCTGCGCCTGATTTGCCAGCGTGAGTTTGCCGGGCGTGAGCGTCGCCTTCGCCACGCCGCGATCCTCCTCCTTGGCCGGCTGGCCGACATAAGGAACGGGCAAGCCGGAAGGTGTCAGGCCAACGCCGACATTGGAAGAGGATGCCGTTGACTGGTTTTCGATGTCCGAATAATACCATCCGTCATTGATCAGAAGCCTTTTGCCCATTGCCGTCGGGCAATTGACATGATCTTCCATGGCCGCTCCTGCAGTGTTCGCCAGGCGTAGCAGCAGTGGT
>NZ_JBNDIC010000092.1:0-10298 GCF_056755475.1 Rhizobium sp. KNZ2-6A
GCACGCCCTAGGGGAGTCGAACCCCTCTTTACAGAATGAAAATCTGTCGTCCTAACCGATAGACGAAGGGCGCGTGCGCTGTTGTGTGGCGCGCTTATAGCGGGGTGATTTCATTCCCGCAAGCGGCAATTTTGCTTTTTTGTGGAAAAAATGACAGATGGGTGAAACTGCCGCCGGCGATGAATAAGTGAGACTTAACAGGCTCTTGCCGGCGATATCGGAGATTCCCTGGAAACGCGGGCTCTTTACTGGCCGTTTGCGCCCTGCACCGGTTGCACCAGCAGCTTGCCGTTCTGGGGCTGGTTCTTCGACGCAATGAACTGCGCCAGGGCAGCCGCTTGCCTGCCGTTCAATTCGCGGACGTTCGGGTTCGGCGTGGCCGCAACTCCCGATGCCGTAACCTGGGCAATCGGCTGCGGCGAGCCCGCCGCCGGCGAGGTTGCATTGCGGATGACGGGCGGCGGCAGCACGTCGGCCGAAGTGCGGCCGTTCGGCGTGCCCGCTGCATCGACCGCCTGCGGCGCCGTGGTTTGCATCGCTGTCGGCGGCGTGCTGTAGACGCTGCGCATCATCGGCGTTATGGCCTGTGCGCCGTCAGGCTGGGTCTTGGCAAGCGTCCCGTCCGGGTTGACGGCGATCGGCGGCGGGGCTGAAAAGATGCTGCTTCTATTGGCATTGACGCCGGTCGGCTGCGTGACCAGGCCGGCAATGCCGGTCTGTCCCTCCGTGGGAGCTGCCGTCGGGGCGGGATAGAATGCTTGGTTCTGCTGGGCTATGATCTGCTGGCTTGTGCCGTTGACGCTGTGCACCATGGGGTCGCGATAAAAGCCATCGGCTTTGCGCCGGCGGTCGTCGGCCCTGCTGTTCATGTCGGCCGCAAGCTGTTCGGCCGCCGTCGGCTGTGCGGCGGGTGCTGCTTCCGATGTCTCCATCGGCGTCTTGGCCGTGGTCGCGCAGCCGGCGATCATCACAATTGAGGCGATGACGGCAATAGTGCTTGCGAGCTTCTTCCCGCCGTATAAAATCTGTTGATCGCACATGGGACGTTCCCTGCAAAAAGGTTTGCATCGGAACGGCCTCCTGCGAGGGACGATGATACCGCACGCGCCGACTGGGAACGATGACCGCGCGATATCCGATGCATGATGCTTCGAGTCGTCCAAGCATGCCGGAGGATGGGCATGGGCGACAAGCGCGAAACGGATGGCTCCGCGCGTGCCGTAAGCCTCGCGAAAGCTTGGCTCCTACCAGGAGCCGGTATTGGGCATCGAGGCCCAGGGCTCGGCGGACGGAAGATTGTCGCCCTTCTGGAGGATTTCGATGGAAATGCCGTCCGGAGAGCGCACAAACGCCATGTGACCGTCGCGGGGCGGGCGATTGATCGTGATACCGTTGTCCATGAGGCTCTGGCAGGTCGCATAGATATCGTCGACCTCATAGGCGAGGTGGCCGAAATTGCGTCCTCCGCTATATTCCTCCGGATCCCAGTTATAGGTCAGTTCCAAGCTGGGGGCGCCGTTGCTGCGAGACGATTCGGCATCCTCGCTTGCCGCAAGGAATACGAGTGTGAAGCGGCCTTTCTCGTTCTCATAGCGGCGGGTTTCTGTAAGGCCGAACAAGGTGCTATAAAAATGCAACGAGGCGTCGAGATCGGTGACGCGGACCATCGTATGGAGATAACGCATTCTATTTCCTCTCTTAATGTTGCGCTGGCCGATCTTCGATCGAGGCACCAGCTTCGCGCAAGTCTTGGAGCAATAATCTTAGGGTGGGAATAAACGAAAACTAGGACTTGCGCTTTTCCGTTACCAAGATGTTAATCTTGATATCAGGGAATCAGTTAACCGTAACAGTGTGACGCGTAATCGAGGGCTGGCTAGGATGGGTGACAGAATTTCATCGAAGGGAGTTGAAGACTTCGAGGAGATGTCCGGCGATACCGTCGAGCTCATCGAAATCTCCGGTGTCGTCAAGTGGTTCGATGTCGCCAAGGGATTCGGTTTTATCGTGCCTGACAATGGCATGCAGGATGTATTGCTGCATGTGACGTGTCTGCGCCGCGACGGTTATCAGACGATTCTCGAAGGAACCCGCATCGTTGCGCTGATCCAGCGCAGGGAGCGTGGCTACCAGGCCTTCAAGATCCTCTCCATGGATCAGTCGACCGCCGTGCACCCCTCGCAGATGCCGCCTGTCCGTACACATGTGCAGGTGACGGCGACGAGCGGTCTGGAGCGCGCACTGGTCAAGTGGTTCAACCGCACCAAGGGCTTCGGCTTCCTGACGCGGGGCGAGGGCACCGAGGATATTTTCGTGCACATGGAAACGTTGCGTCGCTTCGGTCTGGCCGAGCTGCGGCCGGGGCAGGTGGTACTTGTCCGCTTCGGGCCGGGCGAAAAGGGCCTGATGGCGGCGGAAATCCATCCGGATGCGCCGAGCCCGGTGACGCGGCCGCACTGACATGAATAGAGACATGTTTCCTAGAGTTCTGAAAAGCGCCATTTTGGCGCTTTTTCTCGTTGGGACCATAGCCCCATTCTCCTTCGCCGCACAAACCGCGGAACAGCAGCTGATGGCTTTCGGCTCTGAGCCGTTGACGATCGTATCGGCCAAGGGGCAAACCCATAAATTCACCGTGGAGCTGGCGCTGACGCCGGCACAGCTTGAATATGGTCTGATGTATCGCGACAAGATGCCGGCCGACCACGGCATGCTGTTTGATTTCGGCACGCCGCGGCCGGTCATGATGTGGATGAAGAACACCGAGCTGTCGCTCGACATGCTCTTTCTGGACCAGGGCGGCACCATTACCCATATCCAGGAAAATGCCGTGCCCTATTCCGAATCGATCATCAATTCCGGCGGACCGATCGCCTATGTGATCGAACTGAACGGCGGGATCGTCAGGAAACTCGGCCTTGCCGTCGGCGACAAGGTGACGAGCGTCACGATCTCCGCAAAGCTCGGCAAATAGCTTTTCGCCGGGGAAGATCTGCCCGGCGTCATTTTACCTGTTGCAGCGGGCAGATGAACCGTGTATCTCCCCACTCGTTCCGCAAAACGGGTATCCGGCGGTGCAGAAATCGGATCACGATTGCCTGTAGGGCTGATCGTGCTGACGGTACGGAGTGTAGCGCAGTCTGGTAGCGCATCTGGTTTGGGACCAGAGGGTCGGGAGTTCGAATCTCTCCACTCCGACCATTTAAACCCCTCATTGATATCGCTGAATTCGCGCTGGGGGCGGCTGCCTTTTCGCTTGAAAACAACGGGATTCGCGGCTAAGCAAAAGTCGTGTTCGCGCGGCCCGCAAGGGGCTGTGTCAAGGCAAGAGAAGCAAAAAGCGGATCATTCCCGCTTGATTCGGAGGCGCTGCAGCGATGCCTGCCAAGATTTATCGTCCCGCAAAGACCGCCATGCAATCCGGCAAGGCTAAGACCAATATCTGGGTTCTGGAGTTCGATCAGGAAACCCCGCGAAAGATCGATCCGATCATGGGCTATACGTCATCGGGCGATACGCGCCAGCAGCTCAAGCTGACGTTCGAGACGCAGGAGCAGGCTGAGGCCTATGCCCAGCGTAATGGCATAGAATACCGCGTCATCGCTCCCAAGGATGCCGATCGTCAGGTCGTTTCCTACACCGACAATTTCCGTTACACGCGCATCCAGCCCTGGACGCACTGAAGCCAAGAACTTATTGAACTCCGCCCATTGAGTTTGATGACGGTTTCAGGCATGTGTTGCCCGCCGCACGAAGGTGCGGCTAGGCTTTACGGCCCCTTAGCTCAGCTGGATAGAGCACTTGCCTTCTAAGCATGTGGTCGCAGGTTCGAATCCTGCAGGGGTCGCCAAAATCACTGATAAAACAGTCAGTTAGCGTATTTTATTAAAATGTGCGACACATTTGCGATTTGCATGGTTCGCTCGCAATTCGCCATCCTCAGTTCGCCGCTCCCGGCCAGCTCCCGGCATCCGCAGGCCTTGTTGCGTCGACCGTCATCTGGATGAGGTCGTAGCCGAACATCGATCCGGCCAGTTTGATGACGATGATGGCTGCGCTTAAAAGTGCAAGTCCGCCGATGATTCTGTCGCTTTTCTTCACGGCCCGCCCGACGTCTCGTGAATGCCGCGTTATTCGCGGCGGAAGTGAGTATATCGCGTTTTGCGCGAAGCGCTACAGGGCTAGACGCGCTGCCGCGTGTCGCTGTTTCCGATCTTGATGACCACAGGCGATTCCAGTCCACGCATCTGACGAAGGTCAATAGCATTCAGAACGTCAAGACGGACGTGCCATGTGAGATCGTCAAGCAGGCCTGCGCTCTGCCGCTGGGCTGACAGGTTTGCTTCGCAGCCCCTATCCTGAGAACTACACATGAAAACCCGCCGGCTGCTATGCAGCGGCGGGTTTTTCATGGTCGAACTGTTATTCGATTAATGCAGGATCTGGCTGAGGAACAGCTTAGTGCGCTCATGCTGCGGATTGTCGAAGAATTCCTTTGGCGAATTCTGTTCGACGATCTGGCCTTGGTCCATGAAGATGACGCGGTTGGCGACCTGGCGGGCGAAGCCCATTTCGTGGGTCACGCAGAGCATGGTCATGCCCTCTTCGGCAAGGCCCACCATCGTGTCGAGCACTTCCTTGATCATTTCCGGATCGAGCGCCGAGGTCGGTTCATCGAACAGCATGATCTTCGGATTCATGCAGAGCGAGCGGGCGATCGCCACACGCTGCTGCTGGCCGCCTGAAAGCTGGCCGGGATATTTCTTTGCCTGTTCGGGGATCTTGACGCGCTTGAGGAAGTGCATGGCGATTTCTTCCGCCTGCTTCTTCGGCATCTTGCGCACCCAGATCGGCGCCAGCGTGCAGTTTTCCAGAATGGTCAGGTGCGGGAAGAGGTTGAAGTGCTGGAACACCATGCCGACTTCGCGGCGCACTTCGTCGATTTTCTTCAGGTCGTTCGTCAGCTCCACGCCGTCGACGATGATCTGGCCCTTCTGATGCTCTTCCAGGCGGTTGATGCAGCGGATCATCGTCGATTTGCCCGAGCCAGAAGGGCCGGCGATGACGATGCGCTCGCCGCGCATGACCTTCAGGTTGATATCGCGCAACACATGGAAGTCGCCATACCACTTGTTCAGATTGATCATATCGACCGCGACCTCGGTCTCGGAAACGGTCATTTTTTTCGATTGGGCTTCAGCCATTTTATATTTCCCTCAATTTTATCGCTTGTGGCCGGTGTCGAGATGGCGTTCCACGAAACCTGAATAGCGCGACATACCGAAGCAGAACAGCCAAAAAACGAATCCCGCGAAAACGAGACCCGTTACAGGAGTGACCGCGCTTGCCCAAGTAGCATCCGCGAAGTTCTGACGGACGATGCCGAGCAGGTCGAACATGCCGATGATCGCGACGAGCGACGTGTCTTTGAACATGCCGATATAGGTGTTGACGATGCCGGGAATGACCAGCTTGATCGCCTGCGGCAAAATGATCAGCCGCATCTTCTGCCAGTAGCCGAGGCCGAGCGAATCCGCACCCTCGAATTGGCCCTTCGGTATTGCCTGAAGACCGCCGCGAATGACTTCCGCCATATAGGCCGAGGTGAAGATAGCAACGCCGACCACGGCACGCAGCAGCTTATCCACCGTCCAGCCTTGCGGCATGAAGAGCGGCAGCATGTAGCTGGCCATGAACAGCACCGTGATCAGCGGCACGCCGCGGATGATTTCGATGAAGCCGACGCACAGCATGCGAAGGATGGGCAGCTTCGACCGGCGTCCCAGCGCAAGCAGAATGCCGAATGGAAAGGACACCGCGATTGCGACAAACGCGATCACCAGCGTCACCAGCAGACCGCCCCATCTCTCTGTTTCCACGGTCTCGAGGCCGAAACCGCCATGCAGCAGGAAGAACGAGATAATCGGCAGCACGAAGAATGCCAGGATTGCATTCAATCCTTTCCTGGGAACCGACGGCATGAGCAGCGGAACGAAGGCGATGATCGTCAGGATAATGACGAGTATCGGCCGCCAGCGCTCGTCCGGTGGATAGAGGCCGAACATGAAGACGACGAATTTTGCGCGAACGAAGGCCCAGCAGGCGGCATTCCAGCCATCCGGCTGCGTTCCGCCCTGAACCGTGGTGGCGCAGAATGTGCGGTCGGTTCCGCTCCAGACTGCCTGTATGAACAGCCAATTGACCAGATGCGGGATCGTCCAGGCGAGAAAGGCGATGGCAAGCACGGTCAGGACAATGTCCTTCGGTGTGGCGAAGAGGTTCTTTCTCAACCAGTGCCACACGCCTCTTTCGCTGGCGGGTGCCGGCTGCGCCGACAGAAGCGACTTGCTGACGAAGTTTTGATCTACACCCGACATCTTATCTCTCCACCAGAGCCATCTTGGCGTTGAACCAGTTCATGAACAGCGACACTACGATGCTCAAGGCGAGATAGATGATCATCCATATGATGACGACCTCGACGGCCCGGCCGGACTGGTTGAGGATCACGCCGCCGACGGCGACGAGATCGGCATAGCCGATGGCGATAGCGAGAGACGAGTTCTTGACAAGATTGAGATATTGGCTTGTCAGCGGCGGAATGATGATGCGCAACGCCTGCGGAATGACGACAAGCCGGCTAATGGCCGCCGCCCGAAGGCCGAGCGCGCCCGCCGCTTCCGACTGGCCCTTCGGCACGCCGCGAATGCCGCCGCGCACGATCTCGGCAATATAGGATGCGGTATAGAGCGAAAGCGCCAGGAGAAGGGCGATGAATTCCGGTCCGACGACCGTTCCGCCGGTGAGATTGAACTTGCCGGCGACAGGATAGTCGAAGGAAAGCGGCATGCCCGCCGCCAGGAAGACCAGCAGCGGCAGGCCGACCAGGATTGCGATCGCCACCCAGACTGTATGGAATTGCTGCCCGGTCGCCGCCTGACGTTTATGCGCCCAGCGCGTCACGAAAAACACCACTGCTATGGCAACGAGGAAAGCAACGCCGACCGCCCACATGCCCGCGGCGAAAATCGGGCTCGGGAAGGCGAGGCCTCGGTTGCTGAGGTAGCTGTAAAACGGCAGATGCACGGCATCGCGCGCCTGCGGCAGCAGCACCAGAACGCCGCTGTACCAGAAGAAAATGACGAGTAGCGGCGGGATATTACGGAAGATCTCGACATAGGTCTGGGAAAGCTTCGCAATCAGCCAGTTGTTCGAAAGCCTGCCTATGCCGATGACAAAACCGACGATCGTCGCAGCGATGATACCCACAAAGGATATGAGGAGCGTGTTGAGCACGCCGACGACCAATGCTTCGATATTGGTTGAATCGCTGGAATAGGGGATCAGGGCCTGTCCCAGATTGAAGCCGGCGCGACCTTCGAGAAAGCCAAATCCGAAGGAGCGGTTCAATGCGCGCAGATTATCAATCGTATTGTCGACGATGAACCAGCAGACGCCGGCCAGAATGATAATCGTGATGGCCTGATAAAATGCACCCCGGACTTTGGGGTCGTATAGCGCTGCCGATAGGGGTGAGCGCTCGCCCTCAGGCGAATTTGCAGTAATTGCCATGCAGAGTTTTCCCCAATGTGCCCGTTTCAGGCTTGTTTTCTTGAGGTGAGAAAGGCGGTTTGCCGCCTTTCTCCGATAATTGGGCTATTTTCCCGCTTAGCGAACCGGAGGCCCGTACTGGATGCCGCCCTTGTTCCACAGGGCGTTGATGCCGCGGGCGATCTTCAGCGGGCTGCCTGCACCGATGTTACGCTCGAAGATTTCGCCGTAATTGCCGACGCCCTTGATGATGTTGTAGGACCAGTCGTTGGTCAGGCCGAGGTCGGTGCCGATCGTGGAACCCTGTTCGGCGCCGAGGAAGCGCTTGATATCCGGGTTGGGCGAATTCTTCATCTCGTCGACGTTCTTCTGGGTGATGCCGAACTCTTCGGCGTTCACGAGCGCATAGGCCGTCCAGCTCACGACGTTGAACCACTGGTCGTCGCCCTGGCGAACGGCCGGGCCAAGCGGCTCCTTCGAGATGATCTCGGGCAGAACGACGTTGTCGTCCGGGTTCTTCAACGTCAGGCGCACGGCATAAAGCTGCGACTGGTCTGTCGTGAAGACGTCGCAACGGCCGGAGTCATAGGCCGTCGTGATTTCTTCGAGCTTATCGAAGACCACTGGATTGTACTGAAGGTTGTTGGTCTTGAAATAGTCGGCAAGGTTGAGCTCGGTCGTCGTGCCGGACTGGACGCAGATAGCCGCGCCGGAGAGTTCGAGCGCCGACTTCACGTTCAGCTCCTTGCGAACCAGGAAGCCCTGGCCGTCATAATAGGTGACGGGGCGGAATTTGAGCCCAAGCGCGGTGTCGCGGTTGATGGTCCAGGTGGAGTTGCGCGACAGCACGTCGATTTCGCCGGACTGCAATGCCGTGAAGCGGTCCTTGGCGCTGAGAGGCGTATACTTCACCTTGGTCGGGTCGCCGAATACGGCGGAAGCCACAGCCTTGCAGAAGTCGATGTCGAAGCCGGCCCAGTTGCCGGACGCATCTGGCTGTGCGAAGCCGAGAAGGCCAGGATTCACGCCGCATTGCACGAAGCCTTTAGCTTTCACGTCGCTGAGCGTCGAAGCCGAAGCGCCGGACGCGGTGTAAGCCAATGCTGCGGCTCCGAGGAATACGGAGAGAGCAAACTTTTTCATTTTCCCTACCTTTGTCTCTTTGTCTTATAGTTAAAATGTAATCGCTTCCGAAGCAGGTTCCTGGGGAACCACGTTCCTTCCCTTCCCGGTGCGAGTGATCCTATCACAGTCGCAAATGGTGTAACGGTCAAGAGATCGCCTCAATAATTGCGGATTTATTCGGCATTTTCGCCTTCCGCGGCTGAAAAAATGGCGTTTGGCGCCAAAATGGGCGGCATTTTGCCGAAAAACTGCGCGAAACTGGAGTTTTTTCAATGGTTTCGTTATTTTAGCCTTCGAATAAAAGGCGCCGCGTAAAGGATCGGGGTTGACCCCATCGGACTTGCCCGCCACAAATCCGGTTTCCTACAGCGCCAAAGGCATATCCGGACATGAAAGACAAAGACACATTCCTGCAGAACGCCGGCATCAACACGCGTTTATCCCACATCGGCAATTCGCCCTTCGATTACCACGGATTCGTCAATCCGCCTGTCGTGCATGCCTCCACGGTGTTGTTCCCCAATGCGCGCGTCATGGAGACGCACGACCAGAAATATACCTATGGAACGCGCGGCACGCCGACAACGGATGCGCTGTGCGAGGCGATCGATGCGCTGGAAGGGTCGGCCGGAACGATCCTCGTGCCGTCCGGGCTCGCGGCAGTCACCATTCCTTTGCTCGCTTACCTGTCTGCTGGCGATCATGCCTTGATCGTTGATTCGGTATACGGCCCGACACGCTTCTTCTGCGATACCATGCTGAAGCGCCTCGGCATCGAGGTCGAGTACTATGATCCCATGATCGGAGCCGGCATCGAACAATTGATCAGACCGAACACCAAGCTGGTTCACACCGAGGCGCCGGGTTCCAATACCTTCGAGATGCAGGATATTCCGGTGATTTCGGCGGCGGCTCACCGGCATGGCTGCGTCGTCACCATGGACAATACTTGGGCGACGCCGCTCTATTTCAAGCCGCTCGATCACGGCGTCGACGTCTCCATTCATGCCGTCACGAAATATCCGGCCGGCCATTCCGATATTCTGATGGGATCCGTTTCCGCCAATGCGGCGCATTGGAAGCAGTTGCTGGACGCGCATGGTCAGCTCGGCATCTGCGGCGCGCCTGACGACGCCTATCAGGTGCTGCGCGGCCTGCGCACCATGGGCGTGCGCCTGGAGCGGCATCAGGAGAGCGCGCTTGCGATTGCCGAGTGGCTCGAGGGCAGGGAAGAGGTCGCGCGCGTCTTGCACCCGGCACTGCCGAGCTTCCCTGGCCACGAATTGTGGAAGCGCGATTTCAAGGGCGCAAGCGGGATCTTCTCTTTCGTGCTGGCGGTTGACGATGCGCGGAAGTTCAAGGCGAAGGCGCACGCCTTCCTCGATGCGTTGCGCATTTTCGGTCTCGGCTATTCCTGGGGCGGTTTCGAAAGCCTCGCCCTGCAGGTCAATCTCAACGACCGCCGCGTCACCAAGGCGCCGACCGAGGGGCCGGTCATCCGCCTGCAGATCGGCCTGGAAGACGTCGCCGATATCAAGGCGGACATTGAGAAGGGCTTTGCCGCAGCTACTGCATAATTCCTTAAATCGGGATCGATTTAAGGCTGTCTCTTATACACATCT
>NZ_JBNDIC010000093.1:0-9081 GCF_056755475.1 Rhizobium sp. KNZ2-6A
AGACGTTGGAGTTACGTTTCAATTCTTCAATGAAGTCGGCAGACATGCATCCGGCGAGCTCCAGCAAGCAAATCCGCTATTGCTAAAGTAACTGTGTATTGCCATGATCCATCATACGGACACCGCATTTCCTATCCGGATTACGCAGACGCCGGTTACACAACCTGCCACACGACGGTGTGTGCTGCTCGCCGGCGGCACCGGGTCGCAGGCCTCATCGCACGACGGCGACAAGCCGGCAAGAGAAGGAAAGAATTCTATGCTTAGTTTTGCTTCAGAAGCATACCCCTGCGCGAAGGTAATGCGGCCATCATGCACCCGGCCATACTACCTAGGAACGTAAGCACGAGGCAACAGAACTCAAAAATATTACCCGCTCTATCCTTTGTGAATGAATCGTCCAACAAAGCTATCGACCGCCGACCTACGCTTAACACGGCATCTGCTTGGATTATCTGGGTCGATTAGCAATTCTATATCCATGCCAACGAGAAATTCGCGCAATAATGAACCATCTGCATTCAGGTTTTTACTCTCAAATATCTCATCATTGTAAGTGTAAACCACGTCCACAAATGGTAAAAAATCTTCGCCTGCTTGTTTGAATTGGCTTTTAGTAATGCGCCCGATAACCTCGACCCAGTTTTTGGTCAGTTTTAACTCGTAAATACGGCCAAATATAATTGACCCCACAATACAAAGACAAAAGCAATAAACGAACCATTTTGCAACCATAAGGACATACTCTGTATGACAAGGATCTCGACAACTAGGTTTGAAGTGTATTCGGCAATGCTTGGAGAATTCCGCATAAAATTACACTTTTACCAAGTGGCTTCATTTCGACAGATGTCCTGTTTAGAAGAAATCCGTTGAATCTTTCAAATCGTCAAATGAGGCAAACCAAATGGGCAACAGGGAAATCAGTCCGTCAGCATCCCTATCATTACAAGACTCCCGCTCGTTTTCAATCGCGAATGGTGAGTTTGGCATTTCAGGTCAGGCGCGTGGCAACCTATTTGACGGAACGATAAGTAGTGGCCGAGTGCAGGTGACTGCCTTTGGGCTAGCGGCGCGAGGTACAGTATCAACGACAAGCGCTTCCATAGAAGCTGGACTTGGCCCTCAAATCGGCGTGTTGGGCCAAAGGCTTAGTTCGTTTCTCGGAATTGGATACAATTATAGCTATGACGGCAAAAATAGCGGTTTTGTAATATCAGCCTCTGTGAGCGGATCCCTGGGGCCGACACCATGGGGTGGAAAATTCAATTTAAGCACCGGCTTTTCCGTTCCAATATCAGGAGATATCGCGACAACCGCATCACTGCCATGGGCCATGATGACTCCCATGACGAACGTTGATTTATCACGATATTATATGGTCGTAGATGGTCCAACGAGTCCTTTCCCTGGGAAGCTCGCCGACGACCTAGATGTTGGTGCCCCCCCTACTGATCCAGCACCCGTTACTCCATCGCAGCCATATTCTGGCCCATTCGATCTTGACCTGGCGATCAATCCCCCGACGCCGGATAGCATTGGCCCCATCTCGTTCACCCCTGTTGATCCGGTTGCTCCGACGCCGGTGACGCCGGTCGACAGTTCTACGTGGAATTTCGGCTTCATGCCAAGCACTCCAAATGTCACAGTTGCTCCGACGCCACCCTCGATGCGCTTTGAGCCGTTCTACGGAGGGCTTTTGGGCGACCTGGGACCAAAGGGAGGCTACGCCCGCGACGATTGGGGACAGGATTCGCCATCCGAACACAATGGCGTGGGACCGGGCGGCGGCGCTTATGGTGGGGGGAGCAATGGCGGAAGCTATGCACGCCATGACTGGGGGCAGGATGCTCCATCCGAACACAATGGCGTAGGACCGGGCGGCGGCGCTTATGGTGGGGCGAGCAATAGGGGAAGCTATGCACGCAATGGCTGGGGACAGGATGCCCCGTCCGAACACAATGGCGTGGGACCGGGCGGCGGTGCCTCTGGGAGACCGAGCAGCGGGAGAGGTTATTCATCATCCCACAGCGCGACCGAGGACCATGCGGGTAAATCCGACGATGACAGTTTCCGCCCTGTGCTTCTCGACCTTTCGGGCCATGGCCTGAACCTCAACACGCTCGCGACGTCTTCCCAGTTTGTGGATGTGAATGGCGACGGCTACCAGCATCGCATGGCCTGGGCGGGCAACGGCACGGGCGTCCTGGTATTCGACGCCGATGGCGACGGCAAGATCAGCAACTCGAAGGAATTCGAATTTACGCAGTGGGACCCGACTGCCACGGGCGACCTAGAAGCGCTCAAGGACGTCTTCGACACCAACGGCAATGGCAAGCTCGATGCCGGCGACGCACAATGGTCGAAGTTCAAGGTCATGGTCGATAACCAACTGGTGTCGCTGGATTCGCTCGGCATCACCTCGATCGACCTGACGCCGAAAGGCAGCGGCCAAAGTTTTAGCGATGGCTCGGCCATTACCGGAACGACGAGCTACACCAAGTCCGACGGTTCGACCGGGACGGTGGGTGACGCCGTCCTCGCCAGCGATCCCAACGGCTACATCGTCAAGTCGACCGTCGTCACCAATGCCGACCAGTCGAAGACGAACACGATTGAGGCCTACAATGCCGACGGCAGCCTGGCCTTCCAGGATCTGGTAACCACGAGCACAGACGGCAATACCGTCACGACCAAATTCGATGACGATGGAAACGGCGCTTATGACCGTTCGCAGACGGATGCCACCACGGTTGCATCGGGTGTTCGCACGCGGGTGGTCACGAACTTCAATGCCGATGGCTCTGTTCTCAACAGCACGACGACGGTCACCAGCGCCGATCACAAGACGATCACCACGACAGTCGATCAGGATGGTGACGGCCAGACCGATCAAACCCAGAGCTTTGTCACGAATGCCGACGGCTCGACCGCGACAACCACAAAAGAGTTCAGTACGTCCGGCGCGCTCGTTCAGCAGAAGCTTGTCCAGTCCAGCGCGGACGGATTGACGAAGACGACAAAGATTGACGCCAATGGTGACGGTGTCTACGAGGCGGTCACAACGGAAACCACGGTCGTTTCCGCCGACGGCACGCGCACCCGGACAGTGAACGACACGAGCGCCGACGGCTCGCTCCTTTCCAGCGAAACCACTGTGACGGGCGCCGACAGCCGTATCCGGACGATCAGCAGTGATCTCGATGGCAACGGCACCGTGGACGACAAGGAGCAGACGCAGCGCACGATTGCAGCCAATGGCGATGTGACGACCGTGGTGACTATCACCAACGGCGATAATTCGCTGCGCGGAAAGATCACGACGGTTGCGGCGGCAAATGGCCTGTCGACGACGACTTCGACCGACGTGACCAGCGATGGCGTCGCCGATTTCATCCATTCCGACGTGACGACGGTCGCATCCGATGGATCGCGGACGCAGACGGTTCAAGACACGAGCGCCGGCGGCGTGCTGCTGTCGAAGAGCCTTATCGTCACCGGCGCCGATGGCACGAGCAAGAATATCTCGGTCGACGCCAACGGCGACGGCGCCGCCGACAGCCAGATCGTCATTACGGTTGGGGGCGATCCCGGCGTCGCCTCCGGCGATCGCGAGATCACCGAGACCGACAGTATCCTCAATCCGAATGGAACGCTGGTCGGCAAGGTACGGACGACCACCAGTGCCGATGGTCTTTCAAAGACCGTCAGCACCGACGCCGATGGCGACGGCGCCTATGACGCGGTAGCGACCGATATCATCACGGCAGGCACCGGCGGCGCGCGGGTCGAGACCGTGACGACCAAGAGCGGCAATGGCGCCTTGATCGGCCAGACGGTGACGACGACGTCCGCCGACAGCCTGACGCAGGCGGCGCAGTCCGATCTCGATGGCGACGGGACCTTCGACCAGACGGTCACCGATGTGATCACCCTCAAAGCCGGGGTTCGCACGGAAACGGTCATGGCGAAGAGTGGTAATGGAACCCTGCTGAGCCAGACGGTGACGACAGTCAGCGCCGATCGCAAGACGACGTCGGTGACGAAGGACGTCGATGGTGACGGCCATATCGACACCGCTTCGACGCAAATCATTGCCGCGGACGGCAGCCAGATCACCACTGCAACATCAATGAGCGCAGACGGTGCGCTTCACAGAAAGGCCACGCTCGCGGTCAGCGCGGATGGCTTGACCAACACCGCAATGGACGATCTCAACGGTGACGGCGCCGTTGATTTGGTGATGATCGATCAGACGGTTATCAATGCCGATGGCAGCCGCACGCAGACGGTGACGGACAAGAGCAATACCGGCGTTCTGCTCGACAAGGTGACGACGGTCACCTCCGGAAATGGCCTGACGATCACCACCCAGAGAGATCTCAATGGCGATGGTGTCATCGACGCCAAGACGGTAAGGGCGACGGTCCTCAACCGCGACGGCTCGAAGACGACCACCACATCGAATTATGCCGGCACGGCGTTGATCGGTCTGACCAAGGTGACCGTCAGCGCCAACGGCCTTACGACCAAAGGCGATTACGATTATGACGGCGATGGTACCATTGATCGGTCCGAAACCGCTACCAAGACGCTGAATGCCGACGGCTCGACCTCCCTGGTCGATTCCGTCACGACGGCGGGCGGCACGCTTCTGTCGAAGACGACCAATACGGCGAGCTCGGATGGCAAGACGGTCACGAGCCAGGTCGATCTCGACGGCGACGGCAAGACTGACGCGAAGACGACGACCGTTCTCGATGCGACGGGCCTGACGACCAAGACGGTGGAGACCTACAAGACCGGCACGACGACGCTTGCAAGCCGTGCGGTTACGACAACGTCGGCGAATGGTTTGTCCGTTGCGACGACGTCGGATTGGGATGGCGACGGTGTTTTTGAGCAGATGACGAGCGACGTCACGACGCTCAACGCGGACGGCTCGCGCACGGAGATCTTTAAGCGGTCGAGCAATGGCGGGTCCGCCCAACAGACAAGCGTGACGACCTCCGCCAACGGCCTGAGCAAGACGACCGTGGTATCCGGCGATTCCAGCGTCGCCTCCGGCGATCGCGGCGGCGATGTCACGGCGCGCAATGAGATATACCGCCTTTACCGTACGATCCTGGGCCGAGACCCTGATGACAGCAGCCTCTCGCATTTTACGACGTCCACATACAATTCCGGCACGGACGTCGTCCATATGGCTTCCGATCTGGTGAATTCCACCGAATTCACTCAGAGATACGGCTTGCTCGACAATACGCAATTCATGACGTTGCTCTATCAGAATGGCCTGGGAAGAAGTCCGGATCCGGATGGACTTAATTACTTTGTGAACAGGCTCAATGCCGGAGAGTCACGCGCTTCGCTCGCGGCGCACATAGCCGATACCGGGGAAGGACAGACGCATCTCGCCAATGCCGCCGCAGCCTGGGCGTTGAGCAATTCCGCCCTCGTTCTGTCCCCTGCCCGCACGACGACCGACGTCACCACGCTCGGCGCCGATGGCTCCGTGACCGAGGTCGTCACCAATTCCGGCGTGATCGCCAACAGGACGACGACCACGACCAGCGGCGATGGCAAGACTGTCACGGTAACCTACGATATCGACGGAAACGGCGTCGTGGATCAAAAGTCTGTCACGACCAAGAATGCCGACGGAAGCGTCACGCAGACCCTGTCCGACCTGACACCTGCAGGCGCCGTGTCGCATTCGACAACGCGGACGGCGGGCGCCGACGGCTTCAACACGCTGATCAGCTACGACACCGACGGAAACGGTGCCGCTAACAAGACCGTTTCGGACCTGACGACGCTCAATGCCGATGGCAGCAGGACCACGGTCGAACAGATCTACACCGCCGACAGCAGCGGCGCGCTGGTGCTGAGCGCTGTTACCCAGACCGATACCTCCGCCGATGGGCTGACGGTGACGACGAAGTGGGACCAGACGGGCTCCGGCACCTTCACCAAGAGCCGCACCTACGTGACGGTTCTCAATGCCGACGGTTCGCGCACCGAGACCGTCAGCTATTTCACGGGCACGACGCTGACCAGCCGCTATCTGACGACGACCAGCGCCAATGGCCTGTCGATCACCTCGCAATCGGATCTGACGGGCGCTGGCGCCTATGCTCAGACCGCGACCGATGTGACCGTGATTAATTCGGATGGTGCCCGCACCCGCACGATGACGAGCACAAGAGCCGATGGCTCGCTGATTTCCAAGTTCGTTACAACGACAAATGCCGATGGCCTGGTCGTCTCGACGAGCAAGCAGCGTACAGGCCTTGCGACGCAAACGGTCAGCGATACGGTCAAGATTCTTGCAGATGAGATTGTGATCAATACCGACGGTACCCGTATCCGCACCCGCACGGTGAGGAGCACGAATGGCGATGGCTCGCTGATTTCGAAGGTCATCACGACGACGAATGCCAAGGGCGTGGTCGTCTCGACGAGCGAGCAGCGGACATGGCTTGCAACACAGACGGTCGGCGATATGGTCGAGATTCTGGCCGACGGCGCCAGGCGCGAGACGGTGACGACGACGGATGCGTCCGGCAAGCTGCTCGATAAGACCGTCACGCTCACCAGTGCCGACAAGCAGACCGTCACGATCGACCGCGATGCCAATGGTGACGGCGTCATCGACCAGCACCAGCAGACGGTGACGGCGGACTCCGGCGTCACGACGCAAATTGTCACCGACTACAAGTCGGCCGGCGTCAAGGGCGATGGCTCGACCTCCATCACCACGGCCGATGGTCTGCAGACCACCACCGACTGGGATCTCGATGGCAACGGCACGGTCGATCGCCGGCGCGTGACCCTCAACACCAACAATGCCGATGGCAGCAAGACCACCGTCATCTCCGATACGGATCTGACGACTGTACCAGCGTCGCCTTCGGCGATCGCGCCGCTGGCGACGAAGACGACCATCCAGCAGTCGTCCGACGGCATGGTGCGCACGACCTCCAAGGATGTCGATGGCGACGGCACCGTCGATCAGGTCGAGACGCTGACATCAGACACTACCGGCGCGACCGTGTCGATCATCACCAACAACGCCACCGCGCAGAAGACGAATTATCTTCTGGCCGGTAAGGTCTATTGGCGGCAGGCGATCGCCGCCAAGGTCGAGACCGACAGTTCAGCCGATGGTCACGCCAAGACGATCAAATACGACTATGACGGCAATGGCACCTTCGAGGTGGTCATGCAGTCGCAACTCCAGGCCGATGGCTCGACAGTGGCGACCGTCACGGAGACCAATGCCAGCGGCGCCGTGATCGCCAAAGGCACGATCACGACCAGCACGGATGGCCTGATCACCGTCCTAAGCAAGGATACCAACAACGACGGCGTCATCGATCACACGGAAACCTCCATCATCCACAATGACGGCTCGATCACGCTGACGAAGGTCGATCTCAACGCCAGCAGCGCGGTGACCCAGACCGTCGTTGACACCGTCTCGGCCATGGGCAGCCTGACGCTCAGGGTGACCAGCGATGGCCAGGGCCGCAAAACCTCGGAGCTTGTCATTGCCGCCGACGGCAGCTCGGTGACGACCAATTACGATGCAGCCGGCGGACAGGTGCTTGGTGTCATCAACGCCAACAAGGCCGGCATTCCGACCTCGGCCGTCCTTTACGATCCGCTGAATGCCAATCCCTGGAGTCGGGTCGAGCGGTCCTTCGATAGCGCCGGCAAGAGGACGCTGGAGAGGCTATTCAACGACGATGGTTCGCGAACAGAGATCACCTTCTACACACCGACCGACGCTCAGCAGCATATCGGATACTTCAATGCGGCGGGACAGGCGATTGGAAGCACGGATTTCGACGTGACCAACTCGCAGTCTTGGAGCAGGGTCGACTATAGCGTCGATCCTGTCACCGGTCAGCAGCTTTCGGTGACAAGCTACCATGACGATGGCGCTAAAGGCTCCACATTCTGGGATCCGAGAAATACCCAGCCCTGGAGCAGCATCGTAGAGGACTTCGATGCGCAGGGCCGAATGGTTTCGCAGATCCAGACGAATGATGATGGGACGAAGACAACCATCTATTTCCATACGCCCACGGGCGCTCAGCAGCATGTTGATTTTTACAATGCCGCCGGTCAGCTCAATAGTACGACCGATTTCGATGTCACCAACTCCAACGATTGGAGCCGGCTCGACAAGAGCTTCAACGCCGCCGGCCAGCTCGTCTCGCAGACGGCTCAATTCGATGACGGTCACAAGGCCAACTGGTTCTGGGACCAGGCCAATGCCCAGCCCTGGTCGCGGATCGAGCAGTCGTTCGACGCCGGCGGACGC
The DNA here is from genome assembly GCF_056755475.1 of Rhizobium sp. KNZ2-6A. NCBI lineage: Bacteria > Pseudomonadati > Pseudomonadota > Alphaproteobacteria > Hyphomicrobiales > Rhizobiaceae > Rhizobium > Rhizobium sp. KNZ2-6A. The sequence goes on from NZ_JBNDIC010000093.1 coordinate 8,333, forward strand.
CAGCTCGCCCAGACCCAGTATAATGATGATGGAACGCGCAACGCCGTCACCTACGATGTTTACAATGCCCAGGGATGGTCACGGCTTGAGCAGACCTTCAACGCCGCCGGCCAGATGATCAATCAGACCGCCTATAATGACGACGGTACGAAGAACATCTGGTTCTGGGATCCGGCCAATGCGCAAGCCTGGTCCGAGATCGACCAGGCCTTCAACGCCGCCGGGCAGATGACCAACCAGAACGTCATCTATGACGACGGAGCCAAGATTCTCTATGCCTACGACGTCAACAATTCGCAAAGCTGGTCGTCGCTTGCCAACGCCTATAATTCGGCAGGACAGCTCGTTACCGAAAGCGTCTACAGCGATACGGCGGGGACTTACCAGGTGACCACGCACGACGTGAACAATAATCAGGGTTGGACCACCCTTGTACAGCACTTCGTCAACAACGTCATCCATGACGCCAGATCGAACAACGATGATCGGGGATATACCGATTATCAATATGATAGCGCCGGACGAAACACCTCGTGGAAGCGCTACCTGGCTGGTAACGCCGGGGGTGGTAGCTCCGGCTACAGGTTCGTTGAGCAATGGCCGGGACCAGATCCCAATCCCTGGGCAGGAGGAGGTGGTGGCAATCGACCCGTGCTGCTCGACCTCGATCATGACGACCATATCGATCTGCGGCCGCTCGATATCAACGCGCTCGCCACCGGCTCGTCGGTGACCTTCGACTGGAACGG
>NZ_JBNDIC010000094.1:0-8920 GCF_056755475.1 Rhizobium sp. KNZ2-6A
AACAGATTAATCGTATCCCCCGCCTTGTCGACTCTGACATCGCTGACGAAGCCGCTCAGCAGCTTCGCATCTATGTCATCAACCTCGATCGGTCGCGCGAGCGTTGGGAGCGCCTATGCAGCCAGGCGGTGGAATACGACCTGGATATCACGCGCATTCCGGCCGTCGACGGTCGGGCGATCGCAGAGCGCGACCGCATGGATTTCCACCCGAAGTCATTCATCTATCATAACGGACGCAAGCTTCTGGCCGGCGAATACGGCTGCTACCGCAGCCATCTACTTGCTTTGGAGCAATTTGTCGCCAGCGGCGACAAGATGGCCATCATCATGGAAGATGACGTCGAGCTCAATGAGCGGCTGATCCCACGCGCGATCGCTGCCATGGAGAGCGTTCAGGGCGCGCGCCTCGTCAAGCTCGTCAACCATCGCCTCGTCGGCTTCAAGGCAATCCGCGAAACCAGCGAAAACGATGTCGTCGGCCGCTGCATGCATGGCCCGCAGGGGTCGGCTGCCTGTTATATCGTCAACCGCAACGCCGCCAGGAAGTTGCTGACGACGCTGAAGCCCATGCTTCTTCCCTATGACGTCGCCCTTGAGCGCGGCTGGTCGACCGGCGTGGAAACATTCACGACATTTGAAAATCTCGTCGACTTCAGCCCGCACCGCGCCGCCACCACGATCGGCAAACGCGTGCATTATCGCGCCGTCAAGCGGCATTTCCTGCTGCGGGTGACGGCACATTGGTTCCGGACATGCGACCAGCTGCGCCGCTGGCGCTACGCCGTCAAGGAAGCGGCGGCAAACCTCAGCGAACGCTGAGCCCGAGGGAACCGGCCGCAGTTCAACTCATCACACTGCATCTATAGCTGCGCGACATTGTCGAGATTCGGCTGGTCGACCGTCAAGTCCGTCTCGCGTTCGCGGTAAACAAGATCGACCACTTCGCTGCTGGGCGCATAACCGGAGACGAGCTTCTGTAGCAGCGCTCTGGCGAGGGGGATGTCATTTTTCTCCAGCGCCGCTTCCAGCGCTGCAAGCCGCTTCGACAGCTCCGGCCAGGGCAGGAAATCTTCCTTCGCCTGCATGATGCGCGGATGGGTCGTCGGTTGCGGGTTATCGCCGATCAGAAGTTCCTCATAGAGCTTTTCGCCCGGCCTCAAGCCGGTGATTTCCAACTCGATATCGCCTTCGGGCTCGTCCGCATCCCGCACTGTCAGACCGGACAATTCCACCATGCGCCGGGCGAGATCGGCAATACGCACAGGCTCGCCCATGTCGAGCAGGAAGACGTCGCCGCCCGCCGACATCGCGCCTGCCTGGATGACCAGCTGCGATGCCTCGGGAATGGTCATGAAGTAGCGGGTGATATCGGGATGGGTGAGCGTGATCGGTCCGCCATCGCGAATCTGCTGGCGAAACAGCGGCACGACCGAACCGGAGGAGCCCAGCACGTTGCCGAAGCGCACCATGGCGAAATTGGTGCTGTCGGTATCTGGCTTGCGATCGGCATTCATCGCCTGCAGCACCATTTCCGCCAGGCGCTTGCTCGCGCCCATGATGTTGGTCGGACGCACGGCCTTGTCGGTGCTGATGAGGACGAAACTCTCGACGCCACGATCGCGGGCGGCTTCGGCCGCGATCAACGTTCCCAGCACATTGTTGCGGATGCCCTCGACGGGATTGTACTCGACGAGGGGCACATGCTTGTAAGCGGCGGCATGGTAGACGGTCTTCGGCCGCCATGCCTCCATGATCTGCCTGAGCCGCTGGCCGTCCCTGACGGAGGCGAGAAAGGGGATGATGCGCACATCGGCACGGCCGGCCGAGGCTGCCGATTTCTCCAACTCGCCGTGAATGGCATAAAGGGCGAATTCGCTCTGCTCCACCAGCAAGAGCGAGGAGGGCTCGTTCTTCAGGATCTGACGGCAGAGCTCGCCGCCGATCGAGCCGCCGGCTCCGGTCACCATGACCACCTTGCCGCGTATGTTCTTCTCGATCAGGTCACGGTCGGGGGCGATCACGTTGCGGCCGAGCAGGTCCTCGATGTCCAGTTCGCGCAGATCCGAGACCGTAACGCGACCTTGGGCGAGCGCGGTCAGATCGGGCATGGTCCTAACCGTCACGCGGGCCTTGCGCATGCTTTCGAGGATTTCATTGCGCCGCTGCCGCGTGGCGTTCGGCAAGGCCAGCAGCACGCCCTTGATATCGCCCGAGACCACGAGCGCCGACAGATCGGCCGGAGCGTAGATCGGCAGGCCGCCCATGATGCTGCCATGCAGGTTGCGGTCGTCATCGAGATAGCCGACGACATTCAGCTCGGCACTGTTGGCAAGCGCGCCCGTAAGCTGCCGTCCCGAAGCGCCGGCGCCGTAGACCAGCACCTTGGCAAGCTGATTGCGATTGAGGAGCCGCTGATAGGCATTGCCGAGCCAGTAGCGCGTCCACATGCGCGACAGGCCGATCGCGATCAGCAGCAGCAGCGGCTGCAATATGCCGACCGTGCGCGGCACGCCCGGCACGCTGATCGCGGTAAAAATCGTCATGAAGGCGAGCGCATAGATTGCGACCGCCTTGACGACGGTTACGAAAGCCGAAAGACCCGCATATCGGAAAATGGCGCGATAAAGGCCAAGGACGACGAAGATCGGTAGGGCGACCAGCAGGGAGACGATGGCCGGCAGCCATTCGACGCCTTCGAGAATGACCCAATCGTCGAGACGCAGGCAATAGGCGAACCAGACCGTGAGCACGCAGAGGCTGGCATCGACCAGCAGCGCCAGCGCACGCTTGGTCGAGCGCGGCAGCGCCAGGAACGGCAAAACGAGCTTATCAGCGGGCACCATCGGTCAGTTTTCCTCGGCGCCAGTCATCGGAGCAGCGCACCGCTTTTCTCGCATAGATTGTCTCACAAAGTACCATACGACCCCTAATGACTGTATCGCGCTTGCGTTAGCAAGATCCAATCATTCTCAGAGCCGATTTACATTTAGAACAGGCGGCGCGCAATTGCATCCCCGATCCTGAAGAAGCCTCAGCGCAAAAGGCAGAAAAGGGCTCATTTGCCGAAATAGCCGCGGATGACAGGGTGCCGAAACAGGCCGAGGAGAATGGCAAAAGCCATGCCGAGGCCCGCGCCGAACATCGCGCCGGCGATCAGGCCCGCGACCATCATCACCTTGCGGCTGGGTCCATCCGCCTTCAGCGGCGGTTCCGCTTCGGAGATCACGCGAATATTGCTCTGCGACAGATCCTGCGCGTCACCGGCCTGACCGGACCGCTTCAGGAGCGATTCATAGAGATCGCGGGAAGCGGTTGCCTTGCGCTGCAGCTCATTCAGGCCGACGACTTTGCCCGACGTGTTGACTTGCGAGGCTTTCTGCACCGCAAGTTCCTTGGCAATATCCTGCTCGGCCTTCTGCGCCTGTTCGTAGTCGGAACGGGCCGACGTCCCCTGCCGCTGCAACTCGGCCCGGATTTCAACCGCCAGGCTTTCCAGCGAGGATTTGGCGGCAAGCAGGCGCGGATGACGGGCGCCGAGCTGGCTTTGAAGGCTGCCGACATTGGCGGCGAGCGCCGCATACTGCTGCCGCAGGCTGCTCAATGCGTTCGAGGTCATCCCGGAGGAAGGATTGTTGGAGACCACTTCCTCGAAGCTCAGCTTGCCGGCGGCGTCGGCGCGGGCCTTCGCCTCGATCGTCTTTTGCTGGGCAGTGACCAGCATGTCGTTCAGCGCTGTCAGGCGCTTGTCGGATATCAGATTGCCCTCGACAGCCACCATGTCATTGTCGGCACGATAGGTTTCGACGGCTTTTTCGGCTGACAATACCTGCTGGCGCAGATCATCGAGGCGGGAGTCCAGCGCGGTGTTGCTGCTCTTGTAGCTGTTGGACGCCGCCTTGCTCTCCTCTTCCATGAAGGAGGCCACGAGCTGGTTGGCAATTCTGGCCGACTTTTGCGGGTCGCCGGTCGTCACCTTCGCTGTTACGACATAGGTGCTGGCCTCGCGGGCGATCTGTACCGCTTTCGCCAGCGTGGCGGCCGCGACATATTTCGCCGCCTCGCCGCTGGCGCCGCCATCGAACTGCGGATCCCGATCGAGCTTCAACGCATCGACGACCCGGCCGAGCACCTTGCCCGAAGACAGGATCTGCGTCTGGCTGTCGATCATCGTCGTAATCAATTCCGGCGCGGTGGGAGCCTGCTGGGCGGAATCGGAAGCGCCGACCGGGCGCGGATCGAAGTAGAGACTGGTCTCGGCGGTAAATTTCTGCGGTATCAGCGGAATGACGGCCGCGCCCAGCACGGCGCCGGCACCGGCGAGGGCAAGGACCACGAACTTCTTCGCCCAGATCGAGCGAACGGCTGAGCGAAGATCGAGCAGCGGCACATCAGCCATCGCCACCGGCGGTGTGACAACGCTCGGAGGCGCGGCAACCGTGGCTGCTTCCGTCACCGGCGCAACGACGACAATCGGCTCGGCCGCGGGCTGTGGTCTTGTGTTCGGCTGAAATTCGGGGGGCGACGGCTCGCTCTTGCTCGCCTCGTGTGTCGCCATGTCGATCGGCTGAGCCGCCGCGGCCGGTTCGACGCCGGAAACGAAATCGCGCGGACGCAGCAACGGACTGCGCGAGCGCTGGCCCTGACGGTATCCGTCAGACGGCTCGATGCCGCGCCAACCCGAAAGTTGGTCCGATCGCTTGTTTCGTTCCATGGGGCTCATGCCAGGCTTTCTACGCTCCGAGGACCTGTTGCGCCCAGCGGATGCAAGGAGTTTAGAAATGTTTGGCTAACGGACCATTAAGGACACTCGGAGGAAGTCGAAACGCTGGCAACCGCCGCCTTCTCCCGTTCATCATTGTTCAACGCGACGAGCCCTATGAAAGCAGCGCCCTCGCCGCCGAAACAGGAGCCTGCAATGACCGGACCGATGACAAGACTGCTGCATCGTGCGCTCGCCGCGACGATGGCCATTGCTTCCATTGTCGGGCAAGCCGATGACGGCTTTGCCGCCTCGCAGCTCTGCTATCGCGGCATCAATCTTTCCGGCGCCGAGTATGGCGACCGCGACGGGGCGCTCGGCATCAACTATACATATCCCTCGGAAGAGACGGTGCGCTATTTCGCGAACAAGGGCATGAATATCGTGCGGCTGCCCTTCCGCTGGGAGCGCCTGCAGCCAGTGCTGGGCCAGCCTTTCGACGGCGCGGAGCTGCAGCGGCTGAAGGATGCCGTCGATCTCATCCAGAAGCACGGGATGGCCGTGCTCCTCGACCCGCATAATTTCGGCTATTACGACAAGACCCAGCTGACGCAGGCGCCTGCGACGGATCTTGCCTTTGGTGATTTCTGGGCGCGGCTCGCGATCGAATTCGCCAACCGGAAGGGCGTCCTCTTCGGCCTGATGAACGAGCCGCACGATATCAAGGCGCCCGACTGGCTGGAGGCGGCCAATGCGGCCATCCGCAGCATCCGCACCGTCGGCGCGCGCAACCTCATCCTCGTGCCGGGCACGAACTGGACGGGCGCGCATAGCTGGTCCGCCGACGTTCTGGGCGGCGGCGCCAATGGCACGGTCATGCTCCGCGTCAAGGATCCGCTCGATTTCTATGCCTTCGAATTCCATCAGTATCTCGACGCCGACAGCTCCGGCACACATACCGCCTGCGACGGCAGCGACAGCGCGCGAAAGGGATTGCTCGATGTCACGGACTGGCTGCGCAAGAACGGCAAGCGCGGCTTTCTCGGCGAATTCGGCGTGCCCGGCACCCAGCCCTGCCTCGACGGGCTGAAGGCGGTCCTCGGCATCATGGCTGATAATAGCGACGCGTGGCTCGGCTGGAGCTATTGGGCGGCAGGCGAGTGGTGGCCGGCGGAGGAACCAATGAACGTGCAGCCGCGCAACGGCAAGGACCGGCCGCAGATGAAGACGATCACGGCGGCCGTCGGCAAGAAAGTATCCCTTGCGCCGAGCTGCGCGGCCGTGAAGCCGGCGGGTTGATCGACGGCGAGAGCTCGCGACGCAGGCAGGCGGTTGGCGCTTTGTCGCGAATCATGAGACTGCTATCGTTGCGCCGGCCCAAAGCATGCGGCAGCCCGGACAACAGATGAGAAGCCTTACCGATAAACAGCGTATCGATTATCCGATCCTGGCGATCACGCTGTTTTCGGTGCTCTACAATTGCATCCTCGCCTATATCAATCACAACATCATGCCGCTTTCGGTCTCGCATGTCGTTCTTTGCGAGGGCCTGATGATGATCTCCAGCGTGGCTTTCATTCTGAAAAAGGGGATCTACGAGGAAGATCTGCCGATCGTCCTTTTTCTCGTCTTCACGCTTGTCATCACCATCTACATCACCGTCTTCAACCGCCTGACCTTCATCGACCAGTTCCGCAACATCCTGATCATCTTCTGCTTTGCCGGCATCGGCAGCTGGGCGAGCGAGCGAACGGTCAGGCTTGCCTTCCGGATCGCCAGCGCGGCGGTTCTGCTGTTCCTCGTCTGCGAAGTCGTCAGCACGCCTTTCTATGTCAGCCTCTTTCATCCCGGCGAATATTTCGAGAATACGCGCGGGATCAAGCAGGCAAGCTTCAACTCGACCGGCCTCTTTGCCAATGCGCTCGGTTTCCAGGGCCGCTTCTCTTTCGGCCTCATCGATCACCGCTCGTCCTCGATCTTCCTGGAGCAGGTGTCGCTCGCCAATTTCTGCGGCGTCATCGTCATCTATCTGCTTTCCTTCTGGTCGAGGCTCGCACTGCTCGAAAAAGCCCTGTTCATCGCGACGGTGCTTTTGATCCTGCTCACCAACGACACCCGCACGATGCTGATCTTCTCCTGCATCAGCATTGCGGGCTATTTTCTGTTTCCGAAGATCCCGAAGGGCTTCAGCCTTATCCTGATGCCTCTCATCATCCTGGTCGGTTTCTTCGTGCATTTCATGAAGCCGGACGAGGTCGGCGACAATTTCACCGGGCGCATCGGCGTCACGATCAAGAAGATGCTGGAGCTCGATATCCAGTCCATGCTCGGCCTGTCGATTTCGCGCATCGGTGAATTCGCCGATAGCGGCTATGTCTATCTCATCTACGCGTCGACGATGCTTGGCCTGATCGTCTTCTGGCTCTTCGTCTGCCTCTATCCCGCTGGAAGGACGGCGGCGCAAAGACGCTGCGCGCATTCACTCTCTCTTTTCATTTTTCTGAATATGATGATCGGCGGTACGGCAATCTTTTCCATCAAGATCGCCGGACTGCTCTGGCTGCTCGTCGGTTACATGCGTGTTTCCGACAAACCGCGCGCCGTTCGGGCGCAGTCGGAGACCCTAAACGAAAGCAGAGTGCCGGGCTGACCAGACATCATGTCGGCATCGGCCGCATGAGGATCGGGATGCTTGTTCAGCTGCAGTATCTGCGTGCCATCGCTGCACTCATGGTCGTCTATTTTCATTCGGTGCTGCAGGTGCCGAAGGTCGATCCCGGCTTCCAGACGGTTTTCCATCTCTTCGGCGAGACCGGCGTCGACATATTCTTCGTGCTCAGCGGCTTCGTCATGTGGCTGACCACGGCCGGCCGCGAAATCCGCCCGTTGGACTTCTACCGGCGCCGGATCCAGCGCATCGTGCCGCTCTATTGGCTGGCGACGCTGTTTGCCGCCAGCGTGGCGCTGGTGGCACCGACGCTGCTGAAGTCGACGGTCTTCGATCTTCCGCATCTCATCGCCTCGCTGTTCTTCCTTCCCTGGCGCAATCCGGCCGATCCCACGCTGACCGTCCCGGTCGTCGTGCCGGGATGGACGCTGAACTACGAGATGTTCTTCTATCTCGTCTTCGGCCTGCTGCTGCTCGTTCGCGAAAAATGGCGCTTTACGGCATTGTTGGTCGCGATGACCGCGATCATCGTCGTCTGCCGCGTTCTTCCTGGCGATACGACCGCAGCCAAATTCTATAGTGATCCGATCATCTACGAGTTTCTGGCGGGCGTGCTTCTCGCCAAGCTCTATCTCGACAAGACCCTCCTGCCGCCGGCCGTCGCCTGGCCAGCGCTGGTGATGGGATTCTCGTTCCTGCTCATCAACGAAACGCTCTGCGACGCCAGCATGCGCTCCTACATGTGGGGCATCCCGGCCGTCGTCATCCTGTACTCGGCCGTTTCGATCGACTTTTCGAAACTCCCGGTCATCGCCACGCTGAATTATCTGGGCGATGCATCCTACAGCATCTATATCACCCACGCCTTCACGCTCGCATTGCTGCGTGTCGTTTGCGTCCATCTGAATATCGACATTCTGGCGAACGCCCCGGTCTTCGTGACTGGCTGCATCGTTTGCTCGGCGATCGGCGGCGCCGTCGTCCATGAGCTGACGACACCCAGCCGCTGGCGAAAATGGAGAAGGAAGCGCGCGCTCGCCGCGTGACTATCGCCCTATCATATTCGCGCTCCCTGTCAGATTCGCGCCGTCTTCTCTCGGGACGACGGGGATACGCGGCTGGACGGCGCAATGGGAACGGAATTTTCCGCCGCCTGTCATAAGCTTTGCCCCACGTTCGGATCGGGGACACTTTTCCCTGCCGGTCGATTGCGCTAAGCGAGCGGGCGAAGATGAAGCCGCTTTACGAGGGAAGAGACATGACGAGCTATGTATTGACAGTGACGTGCAAGTCGACACGGGGGATCGTTGCGGCGATCTCGAATTACCTGGCCGAGCAGGGCTGCAACATCGTCGATTCCAGCCAGTTCGACGATCTCGACACCGGCAAGTTCTTCATGCGCGTCTCCTTCATCTCGGAAGAAGGCGTCGGCGAGGCCGACCTGGTCGAGGGCTTCAAGCCGATCGCCGAAAAGTTCGCCATGGAGGCGGAGATCCACGATGCCAGGAAGCGCATGAAGGTGCTGCTCATGGTCTCGCGCTTCGGCCATTG
>NZ_JBNDIC010000095.1:0-8851 GCF_056755475.1 Rhizobium sp. KNZ2-6A
CCACTCTGAGTATTGGAGCACTATACGGATCGGCCGGACGACCTGCCTGTAGCGGCCCGATAACAGCGTGCGGGACCTTAAATATGGATAGCAAGGGAAAAGTTCGCGCACTCACCATTGTAGCCTAGCTGGCCATTCGGATATAATATTCTGATAGGCGGTAATATTATGAGTTTGATATGGAACTGAATCAGTTCAGGCACATAGTTGCATTGGCGGAGGAACAGCACTTCGGGCGCGCCGCAGCCAAGCTGGGAATGACACAACCCCCGCTATCGCAATCCATCCAGAGGCTTGAACGAGAACTTGGCGTGACCTTGTTCGACCGGGGGCGTAAGGGTGCTACGCTCACAGACGCCGGTCGCGCTTTCCTCCCGGAAGCCCGCGCCACTGTGGCAGCCGCAGCACGTGCCAGGATGCTCGCCCATGCAATGGCCCAAAAATCTGATCCGGTGACAATAGGGATGACATCGCCATCGCTATGGGGACCGCTCCCCGAACTGATCCGGGCGGCGCGAGAAGAAGGCATCCCTCTGCGTCTCGAGCAAATGGCTACCAACGACCAGATTGGCGCGCTGACCGAAGGGTTGATAGATATTGGCGTCGTCTCGCCGCCGTTCGAAATTCCGCAGCGGCTTCGCGTGGAAGACGTATCCACGGAGCCGATCATCGCCGCGCTACCGGAAAAGATTGCGCCGGACAAAGACGAAGTACCGCTTTCGTTGTTGGCTGACGGGCTTATTCTGTTTCCGCAAGCACAAGGGCCGACCCTGCACGCCCGCATCATGGGGATGTTCGCATCGCAGAACGTGACGCCTGTTGTCGTTCAGGAGGTCAACGAGCTGCTGATGACACTCGCGCTTGTCGCAGCCGGTTTCGGGGCCACGCTGGTCCCTGCCGGCATCGGCCGAAACATCCCGATGCGTGGTGTGGCGTATCGAAAGCTCGCGGCGGTCGATGATGTGCCACCGTGGCCTTTTGCCGTTGCCTACATGCCGCTTGCGGTGCAGAGTCGTCCGGCTCGGATTCTAGGACGATGGCGGCAGATAAGGAGCGGTGGTCCATTCGTGTACGATCGCCTGTGAGTGCTCTGAAGAAGCGAGCTATTGCCCCCGCCGCGACGATCCGATCACCTCGTCGAGAAAAGTCTCAATTGCCACGCGCGCGCGCCTCGCATATATCGGAGAATAGACGAGGCGAGCAGACGGATCGGTGCCCGCATCAGGGTTGTCGAAGGCGTGGTGGGTTTGTGTGTAAAGCTCGAGGCGAACATCATTTCCTGCCCTGTCCATTTCCTCAATCAAAGCGGCAATCGTGCCCATAGGAGAAACCTGATCTTGGGTGCCCTGCAAGATCAGGAGAGGCGAACGGAGGCGAGTCCCCATCCCTTCCGCAGCGGTTTTCAGCAGGGCGGAACATAGAATAATCCCGGCAACCCCGGCTCCGCTGCGACCATAATCCAAAGCGATCATTCCTCCCGCGCTGTACCCGAGACAGAGTAACGGCAGCGTCGGATGAAGCTCGCGACGCAACCGATCAACACATGCCGCAAGTGCATCGACACCATTATTGCGATGGTCGATCAAATGCTTCACCATCGGCCCGACCTGTTCGGGAAGCGTCGGGTTGAAACCGTCGCCATATAGATCGGCTATGACGACCGTGCAGCCTATTCCGACGAGATGGTGCGCATGGTTGCGAGCGAGCGCGCTTTGCCCCCGCCAATCGGGCAGCAATACAATAGCAGCCTTCGCCTCTATCCCTTCAGGCTTTAAAAGCAGCCCGCGATAATGCTTGCTGCCGGTAGTGTAACAGAAGTCTTCTGGGACCATATCAATATCCAAGTTTACAGAACGAAAGCTGATGCCGTTATCATAGCCTTACGCAAGAGGTAGCGTCCAATATTTCAACCGTCGTCTGCGATATTAAAATGATATGTCAGCTCCAAGATCGGGCCATTAACACCAGCTCATGATGAGCCTGACTCACAGGGGGTTACAAACCATCTTTTTTCTGATTGACAAATCAGCCGACGAATGTCGACGATCGCGCGTCGGTGCTTGCGGCGATGAAGAAAGCCGCCAGAGAGCGGCCATCAAGAATATACGTCGGCTCACAGTTCCTTATCATCATCCAAGCCTCCAAAGCCCCACAGTCCCGGCTTTTGTCCAATCACACCTCGTGACCGACCTCGATCATGTCAGGGTCCGGCGGCTGCGTCTTCGCGCCGATGTATTTCGCCCACATCGCGGTGAGGATCGGAACGACGATGGCGGTTACCAGGCAGGCGGTCGCCACCAGCACCGTCGCCGCGGGGACGATGGGCTTGAAGCGCGGGATCATTTCGCCGATCAGAAGCGGATTGGCCACGGCCGCGCCGGCCGTGCTGGACGCCGCCAATCCGGCAATGCCATTGCCGCGCCCGATGACAACATCGGCGATCATCAGGGGGATGCCCGTGACCACAATGACGAAGGCGCTAAGCAGCAGGCCTGCCACGCCCGCGGTCAGGATCACGTGCAGATCCAGGCTATTGCCGAGCGAGAAGCCGAAGAAGGGAATGAGCGCAGCCGTGCAGCGGCCGAAAAACGTCCGCAGCTCAGGGTCAAGATTGCCGAGCAGAAAACCGGCCAGAAACGGCAGGACGGCACCGACAAACAGGTGCGGCTCAAACACAGCCACACCGGTCGCGCCGAGAATCAGCATGCTCATCAGCGGACCGGATTCGACCGACATCAGCACATAGGCCGCAGCCTCCTCCCTCGTGCCATATTGCTGCATCAACGCCGCATAAAGACCGGCATTGGTCATATCCATGGCGGTCGTCAATGCCAGCACGGACAGGCCCGCCAGCAAACCGGTGGTCATGCCGCCCTCCGGAATGAACCGCATGGCGACAAGCGTCACCAGCCATGCCACCAGCATTTTGGTGGCGAGCAACGTACCGGATTTGCGCAGCACCGTGCCAGTTGCCCGCAAATTGATCGTTGCCCCCATGCAGAAGAACCAGACCGCGAGGATGGGAACCGTGCCGGTGATCATGCCATTGGTAAACGACCCGAAATAGGCGCCCGTGCCGGGCGCGAATGTCTTGCATAGCGCTCCCAGCAACAGCGGGACCAACATCAACCCACCTGGCACGCGCTCAACAGCTCGCTTGATCTGCATCGCCTTTCCTCCTCCATCCTCATGTCAGCCCGTCTCTCCCTCAGTCGTCACCCCTTCATTTGGTCAGCACGCCAACGCGGGCGAGTGCGCTGGCGAAGCCCTTCGGGGAAACCTTCAACGATACCGGCTGGGACGGCGAGAGCGCCGCCGCAGTAAGATTGAGGTTGGTTCCGGTCTTGAGCTTCGCTGCCCGGGCGGCATCGAAGGTGATCGATGCAAGGCAACCCTGCGGAAGGCAGGTGGTGAAGGCAACCGGGCTTCCGGCCGGCGCATCGTCGATGGCGGCGGAGGCGCCCTTCGCCAGCGCCAGGCCGAACGGCAGCAGCAACGACGCCTGCAGCTTGCCGTCGGACGTGTTGGAGACCTCGACCGTCAGAAGATGCTGACCAGTGTCGTTGCTGTTCTGGGTCTGGCGCATGACGCACTGGACGGCGTTGTTCTGGGACTGGCAGGCGACGATCCAGTCCTGATAGGATTCGACCAAGGATCCGGCGCCACCGGGCAAAGGTGCGGCCCACGTCGGCGAGGCGGCAGCAAACAGCAGTCCGGCAAGGGCCGTGCTGTCGATAAGGGCTCGCCACGAGCGCTGACGCCGGCGTGGATGCCGATGCTGACAATCGTTGGTTATGGTCATGCTGCAGAGCCCTTTTAATGGCGGTAGATGGAATTGGATTTTGGATTAGGAGGGAATGACGGTCGTTGGGTCTAGGCCGTCATCCAGTCGGTTGCCCCCGCCGCTCTCAATTTGTCACGCACTTCAATAGCTGACGAGAGTGCCACTTTTCGAGCTTGATTGTCCTTGAACACTAGTGGAGTATCGCCAATCTCAATCAATATACCCTCGCGATATCCGGACACCCGAGAGTCGCCTGCCAAAGTCGCGACAACTTTGGGGCTGCGTACATACGAGCGCCAGCCAATTGGACTGTTGATATCAACCCCCCATTCAGTCACCTCAGAATTGAAAGCCGATGAGTACACCGAGCAAAAATAGGGGTCAAAAAATTCGACCAAATAATCGAAGACAGCTTCCGGCTGTTCGAACTCCTCTGACATTGCCCATAGCCCATTTTCTTCGATGTATGGGGTATAAAATGGAACTCGGATATCCACACCACTGTTGCAAGACCCATCGGAAGAACCCATTCCTATATTCACGGTAACCAAAGATTTCTTAACCTTCTTGCGCGGATAGTCACTGAATAATGCGTGCATTCCAAAAACAGTTTTTGAATCACGCCGAATACGCATCGTTTCTGGCTCGGATTCGCTAAAAAAACGGACCTCTTTGTCGTCTAAAGCTTGCAATACCACCTTATCAAAATCAGACAAATCTTCGGCTATTGGCATATGGAACTGCCGCTTCGATTTCCCTGAAACGTCAAAGGGTCGCTCCCACGGGGAAATCCGCTCAAGTCCAGTAAGGAAATCACGCATCACGTCGACCACCTCCTGTGCAGTCATCGACCTGCTTTTCCAGGCGGCGCTAAAAACCAAGGCATCTTGCATACATCTGGTTCCTACGGAGGAGTAACAACAATGCGAACCACATTCGGATCAATCCGTTGGCTCTGGGGCGCCGCAGCGAAAGCATTTTGCACACGAGTGGCCGCAGCTTGGTCTGGAACATGCCACTCAACAGTTCGACCAGTTTGTTGTGCGATCCGCTGCTGCCTAAAAGCTTGGTCCACAACCGACTGGTTAGAGAAACCCAAACTGTTATTCGGCCAACACGTCCAGCATTTCGCATCAATCAATGTATCAGTCTGAGGGTTATATCCATCGAAACTAGTACGTCCAGATGAAACATTGGGATCAGCCACATTGTACATAGTTCCGTTCGGCGCACCTGTGACTTTTTGTTGATAGGCACGTTGCGCATCAGACATACTTTCATTCGCACGAGCCCACGCACCCGGACCGCCATCTGAGTCACCAATCCGATAGGTTGGTGTCCTATTTATTGTTTCAGCCTGTGTTGCATCGGCTGCCTTGTTCTGCGTGGAGAGATCGTCTCCTGCGCTGGCAGTTTTCCCCCTTCCGAACTTTTCAGCCAGCGCCTGGGAGAGAACGGCGATGGCGGCGTTGGCGATGGACTGGTTGACGAACCCGTTGAGAGCGGCGCGGACGGAGTCGGGATATTTCGTCAGCAAGTCGATGGTCTGGAGCCGCTCGGCATAGACGGCGGCGGCGAGCTCCTGGTTCGACAAGCCGCCGAACCGGCCGTTGACCAGCCGCATTTCCATATTCGCGTAACCGCCGGGCGCGAACGAGGACGGATTTGTAATGCTGGCCGGATCACGCAGATATTCGACAGCCTTCAATGCGTCGGTAATGGCGGCGACGCAGGCAGCGCTTGTGCGGTTGGCGTTGCAGGTCTCTTTCAGAACCGTGTCGCGCTGCGTGTCGAGTTGGTCCCAATAGCCGATCTGCTCCCGCAGCGTGGCGACCTGCTCACTGGTGCAGGTGTCCTTGCCTTCCAGACATTTGGCAAGCCTCTGCTTGGCCTTCTCCCGGGCCATCTGCTCATCGTGATTGAGGTAATTATTTTGATACTCCGCCGCGCCATATGCGGCGCCTTCGCCGCCGCCGGCGGCAGCTCCCGCGGCGGCGCTGAGGCTCGCGCCGATCAGGGTTGCGAGCGTCTGCCTGTCGTCGGGCGACAGGGTACTGTCCTTGAGCATGCCCTGGACGAGGCTTGAGATGGCGGGGGCGAGCAATGTCGAGGTCGCGCCGCCGGCGGCACCCTTGATCGCGCCCTCCCAGCCGTTGACGCCACCCAGAAGTCCGCCGCCGATCGCATGCAGCAGAGCCCGGCCCTGGCCGCCCTCGTCCCAGAAATCACGCTCCGCCTGCGTGCCGGCGTTCTTGTACAGATTGGTCGCGATATCGCCGACCAGCCCCGCCATGGTCTTCTGCGCTTCCTGCAGATCGGCCTGGGTCTTGTACTGATCGCGCAGGATATGTTCGAGATCCGGCAGGCCGGGCAGCGAGGTGTTGGTGTTCTCGGTATCGCGGCGGATCGTGCCGATGTCCTGCGTCTGATGCGCCGGATCGGTGATGGTGATCGGGATGTTGCCGCCGATGGCCGACAGCGCCTGGCCGGTCTCGTTCTCGCCGGCCTTAACGGGAGGAGCGATGGTCAGCCCACCAGTGCCGATCCCGCCGCCATAGGTCTCGGCCTTCCAGCGCGAATGCGTGTCGATGTCGCTCGATGTCAGCGTGCCGGTGGCGAAGCTGTTGTTTTCGGAACTGGCCTGGCTGGTGATCAGACCGCCGATCAGTGCGGTCTGGCCCCCGACCACGATGTCGAGCCCGCCGGTGCCCGCATGAATGCCCGATTGTTCGGCGACAAGCGCCGCGTCGCCCTTGGCTTTCTGGACGGCGCCGGAGATACCTGTGTTTCCAAAGCCGATCTGGGCGGAGACGTTCGTCTGGCTGGCCTTGGCCTTCTGCGTGTCGAGCAGGCTTTCGATCGTCAGGTTCCTGACGTCGGCGGCAATCGAACGGCCGGTGACGGTGGCGCCCTTGAGATTGAGATCGTTGGTCAGGATGGTGACATCGCCGGCGCCGTCGACATGGGTGTTGGTGTGGGTGAGACCGCTGGTCGTGCTGCCGCCCTTGCCGTAGGAGCCGCTGACGCCGACGGTCGAGCTGCAATTGCTCGATGCGGTGGAGCAGCCGAAGTTGACGCCGACGCCGGCGCTCCAGGATTTGTTCGAACTGGTCGAATCCGACGTGCCGGTCGCGGCATTGAGGTTGATGTCGCCATTCGCAGCCGACAGGAAGATATCGCCGGTCAGCGGATCGCCTGGTGTTGTCGGGATGCCGTTGCTGTCGTAACCGGCGAGGATCCGCGCGCCGGTGCTGGTGATGGAGCCGCCGCCAGCCGCCATGGCGATTGCGTGTCCGGCACGAATGTCCGTCACGGCAGGCGTGGACGACGCGGCGGACCAGTCGTTCTCCTGATGACTGACACCGGCGTTGAGACCGATGTTGAAGGAAAGCCCCTTACCGTCGGCGAGATTGTCGGAAACGCCCTTTAGGTCCTTGTAGGCCTGATAGAAGCCTAGACCGGCGATCGCGGTGTTGGTGACCGCATTGACGCCACCACTGTCCGACAGGCGCTCGGCCGAGTTCATGATGCTGTCGGCCGCCTTGCCGACCTGGCTCGTCACCGAGATGGTGACGCCGGCAAAGCTCTTCTCGTGCGCCTCCTGGTAGTTGGTGACGTCATTGGCGGAGAGGAGATTGATGTCGTTGCCGGCGAACAGATTAACATCGCGCTCGGCCGAAGCGCTGGTCGCCTGCAGGTTGACGTCGTGACCGGCCGAGATGTTGAGATCACGGCCAGCCGAGAGCGTCGACATGGCATTGGTGTCGGACTGCCGCGCCTTGCTGTCCTTGGTCGACTGCGCGCCGATGCCGATCGAGACGCCGCCATTGCCGGCGGAAAGAGCGAGACCGAAGCCGGACTTCTTCCGCTGTTCGGACTGTGACGAGCTCTCGGCGCCGGGCGTGACGTTGACGTCACGAGCCGCCGACAGGTTGATGTCACGATCGGCGCTGACCGACGAGCCCATGATGTTGAGATCGGTGGCTCGGGCCGTCAGGTTGACGTCCTGACCGGCCGATAGTGTCGAGCCGATATTGTCCGTCGAGGATTGCCGCCCCTGCTTTTCGTTCTTGCCGTAGAGCGAGATGAAGCCGCCGCCGGAGCCGACGAAGAGGCCGGAATCCTTGCGCTGGCTGTCGGATTGATGGTTCTCCTGTGCGCCGATGATCGAGACGCTCTCGCCGGAGACGTTCAGCGAGCCATCGGCATTGATCTTCGAGCCAACGATGGCCGCCGCCTTGCCGGCATCGAGATTGACGTCGCCGGAGGCCGAAAGCTGAGAGCCGACCGTCGTCTCGTTATAGCCGTCATAGCTCGCGCTGCCGCTGCGCAGGAATCCCTTGCGCTTGGCGCTGTCATGCTCGGTCTCGGTATCCTTGCCGGCGGTGACGATCAGATTTCCGCCGGTCTGGACACCAAGATCGGCAGTGTGGGTGGCGTCACCCGCCGTTACCTTGGAGGCGGAGATCGTGGTGTCGCCGCCGGATATGATCGTCACACCGTCCTTGCCGGAAAGTGACGAGCCAGCCGCTGTCGTGGTCTCCAGGTGA
Source organism: Rhizobium sp. KNZ2-6A (assembly GCF_056755475.1). NCBI lineage: Bacteria > Pseudomonadati > Pseudomonadota > Alphaproteobacteria > Hyphomicrobiales > Rhizobiaceae > Rhizobium > Rhizobium sp. KNZ2-6A. The sequence continues at coordinate 8,335 of NZ_JBNDIC010000095.1, forward strand.
CCGGAAGCATTCTCCTTCGTCGAACCGAAGAATCCACTCTTCTTGCTGGAGCTCTTGACGTCGAGGGTGGCGCTATCGGTCGCCTCGGCGATGGTGACGTTCTTACCGGCCTGCAAGCCAAGCTTTCCGTCGGCATCCATCGTTGAGCCGATAACGTTGATGTCGCTGTTAGACTTCGCGACCAGATCGCCACCGGCCGTAATGGTCGAGCCATTATGCGTGAGCTCGGACGAGGAGTTTTTGCCGAAGATAGAGTTCGACTGGTTCTGCGAGGTGGTAACGTTGATGTCGCCGTTCGAGGTCAGACCGACATCACCCTTGGCGGTCAGATCCGAGCCCGAGATCAGAATGCCGGTATTGGCATTGATCGCGATGTTGCCGCCCGCAAACAGCTGTGAGGCCTGCTGATCGGTGCCGGATGTCCTGGTATAGCCGTCATCCGTCTTGCGAGCGAGATCGGTCGAAACGATATTGACCGCTCCATTCGTGGCGGCCACCGAAAGATTGCCGCCCGACT
>NZ_JBNDIC010000096.1:0-8108 GCF_056755475.1 Rhizobium sp. KNZ2-6A
AGCTTTATCGCTACTAGTGGTTTATAAGGCAACGAGAAGACAGGATGAACGATATTTATTGCAATCAAGAAAATCTCCACCTCGGCGGACGCGATACCTACCGATTTTGGATGCCGCCCACGTCCGGGCTTTGGAGGTGTCGGATGTGTCGTTTTGCACTTAATTGTAAGAATGCGCCCGTTCTGGCAGGTCATGGCACTTAATTTGAGATTTTTCGGCGCGATTCTCGGCGCTTGACGCTCTCCGATTTCGAAATAACCTTTTGAGATATCAAATGTTTCCCGATAATGCTTGGCCGTAGGTGGTGATCTTTTCTAAGGCGGTGAATTTCACATTAAGTGCTAAAATCGAACCCAGAATCTCAGATTAAGTGCCCGATCTCAATTTAAGTGCCGCGCTATCTTGCTGAAATTATTGGATGCGGAGTCTCGCGATTAAATGCAAAACGACAGAAGGCTGGTGGAGAACACGCGGCTTCGAACGGTTTGCTCCTTCGCACTGACATCGATCGGCTTTTCGACCTTGGATATGTGACTGTCTCACCGGATGGTCGGTTCAAGGTCAGTAGGCCGTCTGAAAGCTGATTTCGATAACGGCCGGCACTATGTGTAGTTTTCCCGTCCCAGTCGCGAAGGCTGCTTCAGCTATTCGGCGGCTGCTTCGCGTTCCGTATTGGGAGGCAGCAGCACCTGTAGCGCCAGGATCACCATTCCCGCTGGAACGAAAATAAGTGACGTCCACTGGAAGCTAAAAGTGTGTGTCACTATCCCGCCCAAGACTGGGCCTAATGCACTTCCAAGGAAATAAAAGAAGAGCAGCAGCCCCAACATCCCGGCGCGCCTTTCCTGGGATAGTTTGGTCGCGAGGAACCCAAGCCCATGGAGCACCATGCAGCCCCTTGCTAGGCCTTGGCCGGCCATCCCCAACATGAAAACAGGGAGATTGGGCGCGAGAGCTGCAACCAGCGATGCCAAGGTGAACAAAGAAGTTCCCAGAATGGCAAAGCGCTTCATTCCCAGCCATGTTTCCAGGCGAGAGCCAAAAATCAGACCGCAGAAAAAAAGAACAGTGCCGGGAATGAGCGCACGAGTGGCCTCAGATTCTGTGATCGCGAAGAGGGATTGGAACTCTGAAAGAGCAGAATGAATGATCGCGGGAGCAATACCGGCAATAAAAGTTGCTGAGAAGCAAACTGACATCTGTCGCCACGGCGCAGACACATTACTTTCGGGTAATTCTGACATGTTACTTACTCCTCGCCTGCTGCGTCGCCGGCACGGTGTGATCTGTGAGAAAATGGCAGTCTTGATAAGGCATCCAGCCGTGGGTGTGTTAGAATCCGGCCGTCTCTTTGCGCGGGGCTGGTGCGGTTGTGAGACAGCCCGACAGTCCAAGCCCCTAGTAGCACTATCAAACTTAAGCGACCCGTGCTGGCCGCGCAGCTACTAATCGATAGGACGACGCCCCGAAGCTATGATAGCGTCAGTCTTCCGTGGCGCCGAAGAGCGAGATGAAAGAACCCCTGTTTTGAAGGCCGCAGATCTTCGCCCTGGCGATATCGTACAGGTTGTTTCCGGAGTGGCCACTGGCTGGCAGTTCCTGATCCGGGAAGCGGATGGAACTGACCGGTTTGAGGAGGCTTCCATAACTTCGACCTTCATGCCTGCGCTTTCATGAACGACGATCATTTCGACGCGCTCATGCAGGAACGAGCCATTGTCCGAAACGTGGATCGATGTCTGGCAGTTGAGCCGGCAGCGGGGATTGGGCATATAAACCACCAACATGGAACAGTAGTTAACGGGCACCCTTAGCGTTTCACCATTTTCAAAAGCAGGCCGGCAGCCCGTGATAGCTTTTTCCCTTGGCTTGCCATCAGTCCGAAGTGGCGAAATAGCGGCGGATCAAAGCGCACCACACACAATCCCTTATGCTTCTCCGGCAGGGTTGATTCCGGCACGATGCTGACACCCACGCGCTCGCGCACGAGGGCGATTGCGGAAGTCCAATCACGCACCTCCATCCGCACATCCATTAGCGAGAGGTTGCTTGCTTCCGCAAGCGTGCGTGCATGAATATGGCATCCGCCGGTGGCAAGCACGAATGGTTCGGGAGCAATTTCCAAAAGGGAGAGGAAATCACGTCGACCAAGACGATGGCCCACTGGCAGGACGGCAACCCATTCGTCCTGGCCGATTAGCACCGCCGGGCTGTCGGGAGGCGGATTAAGCACCACGCCGAGATCAACCGATCCTGCCTCAAGCCATGCTTCCACCTCGCGGTCATCAGTCTCCAGTGCGATGACCTCAACGCCGGGATGCAGTTGGCGAAACCGGCGCATCAAAGGCGGCAGCACGGTGGCGAAGACGCTTGGGAACGCCGCAATGCGGATCGAACCAGTTTCCTCTCCCGCCGCCGTCGCGGCTTCTTGCCGGATAGACTCCAGATGCGCGAACGCGGCACGGGCATGGTCCAGTGCCCGCTCACCGAAAGCGGTCAGTTCGACACCGTGGCGCTGCCGCGCGAGGAGCTTGACGCCGAGCGTTTCTTCCAGCGCCGCAAGCGCCTGACTGATGCCAGATTGGGTTACCCCCACCATCTCGGCAGCCGCCGTAAAGCTCCCGGCTTCGGCAACAGCGATCAGGCTACGAAGTTGAGTGAGATTCATATTAGTTTATCTTATATTAAGATTCTTTGGTGATAATTTTACTTCTTTCGGAGGGTGAGCGCAAATGGCGTTTGCGTCCATACCTTCGGAGAGTCCCATGAAGCTCTATTTTGCCCCCGACACCTGCTCATTCTCACCCCATATTGTATTGCAGGAACTCGAGTTGCCCTATGATCTTGTGCGGGTGAACAACCGCACCAAGCGCACATCCGAAGGGACGACTTCCTCGCCATCAATCCCAAGGGCTATGTTGCCGCCCTGCTACTCGATGGCGGCGAAATCCTGACCGAAGGGCCAGCGCTGGTTCAGTATCTGGCCGACTTGAAACCTGGGACAGGGTTGGCTCCGGCCAATGGCACACTGGAGCGTGTGCCCAGGAATGGCTCAACTTCATCTCCAGCGAGATTCATTCGGGCTCGGCACCGCTGTTCAACAAGGAACTGCCGGACACGGCGCGAGATATTTTCAAGACTCGGCTCTTCAAACGCTTTGACCTTGTCCAGACGACGCTGGAAAATCAGGACTATATGATGGGAGGTGGCTTCACGGTGGCGGACGCCTATCTTTTCGCTGTGCTTGGCTGGATGCCAGGCTTTTCCATTGATCTAGGCCGCTGGCCCAATATCGCGGCTTATATCGAACGCATCGCCAACCGCCCGTCCGTTGCCTCGGCCCATGCGCGCGAGGCGGAAATCTCGCCAGTGGAATGAAAAGCGTTGGCGGCCCTCGAAGCGCGCCGGAACCGGCAACGCGCCTCTACCACATCACCGCATACCGATGGCCGCGCTGACCCAGGCGCTCGCCGTTGCAGAATGTCTCAGCTTCCACCGCGCGGCGCAGGTACTAGGCACCAGCCAATCGAGCATCGGCACTCGCATCAGGACGCTGGAGCAGGATCTTGGCGTCGTCCTGTTCGACCGCAACACACGCGGCGTCCGATTAACCGAAACCGGACGCCGCTTCGTTGACCAAGTCTTTGAAGCGTTGAGTATCCTTGATCGGGCGGTCAAGATGGTCGGAATGCAAGCCAGAAGCGAGGAAGGCGAATTGCACGTCGGCGTTCATGCCCTCACGGCGGGCTGCTTCCTCGACATGGCTGGAAGACAGCAACTTTCGCTGAAATTCGCGGTTCGTATGCCGAACACGACGCCCGCTAACCGCACTGTTCCCGTCAGCGCACAAATCCTGCAGAGATTCCCACGGAGCTCCTATATCTGTGCCCCTCACATGGGCGCATCCGTGTCAAGTCGATTAGATCATATCGACATCCTTAAAGGCTTCGGCTCCAGGTTCCCGGCCCACTACGAGACGCGGCTCGTTCTTGCCGAGCCTCATCCACCTCACATTCGGTCGGCATCGATTTCAGTCGCGCCAATATCCCGCTTGCGGCGGGCAGGGCTCTGGTCGACCAGACCATTCTTTAATTCGGCATGTCGCCAAGGGGCACATCGGTCGTTGGCCCGGAACCGCCAGGGTTCATGAGTCCCTGGAGGTATCGGAAAGGGTGAAGAATAGGAGAGCTATGCCGCCTTCATGACAGCGCCGTCGATAATGACCCCGGAGGTGACATACTTCCAGAGCGCGCCACCAGCAGCTTGCGTGCCAGCGCGACAATGGCCGTCTTCTTCATCCTCCCGCCGTTGCGTTCGACGCGAGCCCTCTACCATTGCGCCAATGTCGATCCCGGCTGATGCCGCGGCCACAGCCAGGCAAGTTGGATCAGTGTTGTGCGCAATCTCGGATTGCCCGCCTTGGACACGCCCTGCTCCCGGTCGATCGACCCGCGCTTCCAGGGGTCGGAGCCAACCCCGCATAGGCGGCGACCTGACGACGATTGTCAAAAGGCCGGAGCAGACCTTCCGACCACAAGATGTTAACGAACTCGGTGCCAAGCCCATTCATTCCGAGCAACATCGCGACTGGCAACGGCACTGTGTAGTCGGCGCAATGCTCTGCGAGAAGGGTAACACGCTCATCTTCGACCACATCAATCTGGCCAATGACCAGTTCCAGCCGATCCAACTCCCGGACGACCTGGGCCTTCATGTGCTTTGGCAATGGAAGCCTCTCACCCGTTCTTAGCTCTTCGAGATGCTCGCGCCGATTCTTGCCCAGCGGCTCGTAGCCGGTTATGCCCTTCGAACAAAGCGGGCCCTTGATGCGGTTCACATGACCAATCCGTTCGGCCAGAAGTGCCTTGCGTTCCCGGCTAATTCGACGCCGGTCCTCTTTCTCGTGCGTGATTATACGCACCATCGTGCAAACGCGAGGCTCTTCCCTTTTGAAAGCCAGCAAGGCCCGCAACAACGTCTCGCCATCGACACGATCGGTCTTCACCCGCCGATGACGGCGTGGCGTTGCGATCGACGCCGCGTCAACGACGTAGCTCTCGATGCCCTCCTTCACAAGCGAGTGATGGATGCAGAAGCCGTCGAGGCCGGTTTCCTGAATCGTGATGATTGGCCAGGTCAGCCCGGTCTTGGTTCAACTTCCCGCCCGCAGGTTTGAAAACAAGGCGAACAGGCCGGCAAGATCGCCGGCTGCCACGGAGTGCTTCGACATCTTCTCGCCGTTGCCCGGGGACAGGGACGTGACGAGTCAGGTAGAGCGCGAGAGCTCCATCGAGACAAAGATGGCTGCAAGATTGGTTTGGATGGCACTCGGCGCTTTTTCAGTCGTGAACATCTGATCCTCAGAATAATTGGTTAGCAATACGGCCACTTTTTTTGCGAAAACGCCGGCCGTCATCCAGCCCATGGGATCTTCAATGGTCGGAGGAAAGTGCGTCAACCAAGGCGGGAGCAGTGCCGAGTCTACGAAGGGTCTCGGCGGAGAGGCTGACCTGCATGCTGCATTTTTTTCTGGAGAGAGGAATGTCGTTCTCTCCCACGACCAGGGAACGCGCTCCGGCGTCGAGCCAGAGATTGAAGCGGAAAGGCGTGGTGTACCCGGCGAGCCAGGCTTTGCAGGCCTCATCCCCGCTATGCATGATTGCCTCGCGATAGAGCTTCTGCAGGGCGGGCGAGGTGATGGTATGCGTTGCTGAACTGTCGCTGCCATAGACTAGCGCTTGTTTGGCTTCGAAAGAACGCGGCAACAGTCCTGTCCACCGGACAGGCTTGCCGGATTGGAGATCATAAACCCATGCGCGGTTGTAGATGGTGGGAAAACTCTCTCCGGCAAAGCTCCAATTGTCGCGGATCAACAGGCTGAGAAAGCGCGGGCCTTGCATGGTCACTTCGACGGATCGCGTGCAGCGGGCTTCCTTGCCGCTGCTCCGGCATTCCACACCGGTCTTGATGCCGCCGCCGTCGCGAATAGCCAAGCTGTCGTTGATCCCCGGCGCGAAAGGATGAGAGGACGCCAGGCGTGGCGTGGCCGCGACGCCCTCGGCGAGGGGCGGCTGCGCGATGAGCGCAACATCCGCCGGATCCGCACGGACCGAGATGGCGAAAATGCACAGAGCTCCTATCGTCAGAAATGCCTTCATTGCAGACCGTGTCACTGATAGTGGTGTAGCTATGTGGAGTGGATCGATATTATCCGAGAGCGGGCTTGAGATCATCGCGGTTTCTCCTCGAGCATCTTTCCCAGAAAATCCTACTTTCAAAGGCCTTTATTCACGGGGAGGATTATCATGGCAATATCTTTCCATACGCGCACCAGTTTAGGGCTATTCCATCTGGAGGATCGCGATGTCTCCATTTCCTTCTTCGTAATGGATCAAACCCATTGCGGTCGTGTCAATCATAATTCCCGAAGACAGGGCGCCATCTTTACGTCCGGCATATCCCACCTGGCATAGCCGGCCAGGAAAACGCGATAGTCGAAATCGCAGACGACTGTTCCCGTCATGCCATTCACCATAACATCATTGCCTACCATTATCGGCTGGCCGGGCGAATATCGCATCGGTTCATCCTGGACTGATGTCCTAACTGATCAGTCGCGCCGCTCGTCCGCTCGGCATTATTGTAGTAGCTGACGGCCTGCGTCGTGGACTCATGGAGGGATTGCTGCATGGCCTCCTGCAGCGGGACGCCACGATTGACGGCTTCGGTCAGGTCGCCCGACCGCAGCCCATGCGCGGAGAACGTCTTCGCATCCAGACCCACCTGCCTGCATCTGCTCTTGAGGATCAGATTGACCGATTGCGACGTCAGTGGCCGCCGATCGATGTTGTCCCATTGGTCGATACGCCGAAAAAGCGGTCCGCTCTCGATCCTGGCCTCGGAAATCCATTGCTTGAGGGCCGCGACCGGCCTGCCGATGAGAACGACGTGGACACGGTCGTCCACCGTCGTCGTTTTGGTGCGGCCGAGATGGATGGTCAGACACGGCAGCAGCGGCGAGGCGGTGTCGGTCGGATTGGCATGCACCGGCTCCTCCTCGGCCAGACCCTCGACGCACAGGTCGGCAATTTCCGAGCGCCGTCGGCCGCCGGAGGCAAAGGCCATCAGCAGCAAAGCGCGATCGCTCAGATCGACGAGGCGATCGCCAGCGCAAGTGGCCAGCAGCTTTGCCAGGATATCGCCGGCGATGGTCTGTTTGCTCTTGCGGCGGCGTTGCCGCGGCGCGGCGCGAATGGCTAACCGCAAGGCGGATTTCAGGGAAGGGGCGGCAAAACACCCCGTCAGGCTACGCCAGCGGGTCAGGATCGACCAGGAGGTCAGCCGCCGGCGCACCGTGTCGCGCGCAATCCGGTCTCGATATCGGCCGGCATGCCGTGATCGGGATTTTCGGCGCGTTCAATAGGGTCCCAGCGATGATGGGCAACGAACTTCAGCACGAGACTTTCTGGTGCCGGCCAGGGCAGGGGATCGCCGGTGGAAAGTTCGCACCGGGCCTCGAGATTGGCCCCGTCGGCTCGAAGCCGCGCTTTTGGCCAAGCGGCAGAACGACTAATGAACATCGGCGTTTGAGCGGTCATTCGAAGGTACTTTTGCGCACCTGATAGATTGTGCCGCGTGATATGCCGAGATCGCCGGCGATCTTGCTGGGTCCTGGGCCTGTTGTAGGCGAAGCAGGATTTCGGCGCGATCGATCTTCGGCGGGCGTCCTTTGTAGATGCCACGTCTCCTGGCGGCGGCGATGCCTTCCGCTTGTCGCTCGCGCCGCAGGTTGGTTTCGAACTCGGCGAACACGCCAAGCATATCGAAAAACGCCTTGCCGGCGGCTGTGGAAGTATCGACGGGCTGCGCTGTGGCCACCAGATGTGCGCCCTTGGCCTTCAGCCGATCGACGATCACCTGAAGATCGCGCAGTGATCCGGCCAGTCGGTCGATGCGGGTGCGATTGGCGTCATAAGCCTTGTCAGCCAACACAATTGTGCCAGCGGGAACGTGATTGAGTAAATCGTCGGCGACTAGGGTTTGTTGAGATTCATCGCGAATTTATGACGGCAGCGCAAGCGTAGATCATTGCTGAGAAGTTTCGGTCG
>NZ_JBNDIC010000097.1:0-7387 GCF_056755475.1 Rhizobium sp. KNZ2-6A
CGGGCTTTGGATGAAGGGCACTAGGAATGGTCCAAGACGCTTAAAGTGTCATTTCGCCCCCAGCCGGAACCGCCCCCTTTAGCACACGATTTACTGCTGTTCTTGTTCTGACCCCAACATGCAGCAATTCGTCATGGCTGGGCAACCATCGTCCCTACCGGGATCGATCAAGATTTGAGGACATGCGCGCGTTCAAGCAGCAGGCCGCGATTTCCAACGTGATGGGCGATGTTCCGTAGAGAGACACGCATAGTCGATCGAGCCTTCGGCATCGGACCAAGCGTGCTGACGGAAGCGAAGCCGGACAGAAGTCAGGAATTTTCGCAGCCCATGCCATTTGGGGGTAGTGCAAATTTAGATTGGGTGTCAGCTACAGATGCGAAGATTGTAAACCATAGGGCAAGCTATCTTGATAACGCATCATATGGTCTATATGCATTCCACCATCAAGAGAAATTGCATTTCGACGAAACACAATCGCCGCGCCGTATTCGTCGGCGGGTTTGTCACCACTTTATTGAGCTCTACGAATTTGGCATTCGCTGATTGCACGACCTCGGCGAGCCCAATTATTACCTGTTCCGGCACCAGCACGGGGCCAATCACAATCGTTGGAAGCAAGACACAAATAAAGACCACGCCAGGTTTTGGTATCGCCAGCACGGCAATATCCGGTGAACTATACGCTTTAAAGCTAAGTTCAACGGATGGGGTGGAGTTTACTGACGAGTTTCAGTCATCGATATCCGGAGAGGGCGCGTTAACTATATTTAACGAGTCCGTAATAGATTCGGGTATCAAACTCGACATGAATAGTAACCTGACGGGTTTCGGGGTTCCGGCTGCTGTTCATTTAAACCACAAGGGAAACGGCGGAATTGATATCACTTCGACCGGAGAAGTGAAGTCCGGGAGGGGTGGCGCATTTGAGATATATAATGACGGAACTGGTGAAGTAAACGCTGTTATCAGCGGCGGCGTGTCCGCTCCAATGGGGGTGGGCGTTGCCGTAATCAACTCTGATGACGCAAAAGACGTGAATGTCAGCGTTGGCCACATCGATGCCGACAGAGGAGTTGTCGTTTATAACGGCGGCATAGGAAATGTAAATATTACAGCGACGGAAAGCGTTATAGGGCGTGGAGCTGACGGCATTACTGTAATAAATCAAAAAAAAGGCGCCAGGAATATTGTGGTTTCTGCCGCCGATGTAAGTGGAAAGTCGAACGGAATACGGGTTTGGAATGAAGGAAGCGGCGGTAATACCGAAATAAGCGTGAGCGGCAATGCGCGCGCTGAGGACGGTGCGGCTGTCCGTGCTAAAAATCAAGCGGCGGCCGCCAACATTTCCATACACACGAAAGCAGATGTGAGTGGGGGTAGCCACGGCATCTATGCGGAAAATCTTGGAAAGGGGTCCACAGCGGTCAGCGCGGCCGGCAATGTCCAGGCATCGAATGGCTATGGGGTCTTCGCGGTCAATGGTGTGGGTTCTTATGACGAAGATGGTAATCTTGTTTCTGTAACAGCCGTGCCGGCCGCTGACCCCGCCTTTGTTAACAATCTGACGGTTGAGACGCTCGGCGATATTCAGGCGACCAAGGGAGGGCTCATTGCCGTCAATACAGGTACCGGTACAACAGCAGTTACAACCAAGGGCACTATCTCGACGACTGCCGGAAATGGCATCCTTGCTGTCAACGGCTCGGTTGTGGTGGATGAAACCGGAAGGACGAATAAATTTACCGTAGCCGAGACAAAGGGTCTGACCGTCAATGTCTCGGGTGATGTATCGGGGGTGGCCTCTGGCGTAACAGCCGTTAATTTCGGTTTCGGGACGCAGTCCGTGGTGATTAACGGCAATGTAAAGGCGACGGTTGGCGAAGGTATCTATGCCCATAATGTCAATGGTGGCGACCAGACGGTAGAGGTCAATCAAGCCGTGGTCGGTGGGTTGGCCGGCTTGAAGACCGATAATGAAGGCACCGCTACAGCCATAATCACGGTAAAAGGCGATGTGACCGCGACCGATCGGGATGGATATGGCATATATGCCCGCAATGGTGGGCGTGCCACGGATTTAACACTTAATGCAGGCAATGTGACCTCCGGCGGCGAAGGCATTTTCGCCTCAAACTGGGGTACAGGCAAAACCCTTGTCACCGTGACGGGAACCGTGGAAGGTGGCTTGTCCGCTGTCCGCGTTGCAAACCACACCCCTGAGATGGCGGTTGTCGATATCAATAATGCGATTTCGACAGGTTACGCTGGTGTGTTCCTGATGAATGACGGATCCGGTGCGATGTCGCTGACCACAAGGGGAACGATTTCCGCGACGGGGCGACCTTATGCAGGGTCTTATTATCCGGTCTCTGGTATCCTCGCTACCCTGGAGGGCGAGGTTCCCTCCGCGGATATTACCACCATGGGGCAGGTCAGCGGCACGGATGCCGGTATTGCGCTGCTCAGTGAGGCGGAAGCCGACGCAGGACTGACCAATATCAATATCCAGTCAGGCAGCGTGGTTCAGGGCGGCACCGCGGGTATCTGGACTTACTCCATCGCGTCTCACGCCGTTACAATCGACAATGCCGGCACGGTGAAGACGCTGTCGGGCGCGCCCGACGCCGTGGCCATCCAGGCCGTCGGAGCGTGGAAGCTCGCAAACCAGGAAAACGCCGTTCCGAACAAGATCGCGGTCTCGGTGAAGAATACCGGCATGATTCTGGGCTCGGTTGCTTTGACGGATGCTGAGAACAGCGTCACCAATGCGGTCAGTGGCGTCTGGAACACGGCAGGTGGCACCAATTGGCTGTCCGGAGACAAGGTGACGGGCGGCACGGGCGAGATCGATAATCAGGGGCTCATCATCGCGGCAGCACCGCAAGCCGCCGGGCCGGTGACGACAATTTTCAACGGCATCGCCGAGCACAGCTTCCGCAACGCTGGAACGATTGCCATGCGGAACGGCGTGGCCGGCGATCAGACAATGATCAATGGCCATTATGACGGCGCGGATGGCATTATCACGCTGGATACGGTTCTCGGCGGCGACGATTCAGCGACGGATCGGCTTGTGGTCAATGGCGATACGTCTGGAACGAGCCTGCTGCAGGTGGTGAATGCCGGCGGCGGCGGGGCGCCGACGGTGAATGGCATCAAGGTTGTCGATGTCTCGGGCGCCTCGAACGGTATGTTTTCGCTGAAAGGGGATTATCAATTCGATGGGAAGCCGGCGGTCGTTGCCGGAGCCTATGCCTATCGGCTGTACCAGGGAGGGGTGTTTGACGGCGACTGGTATCTGCGCTCGACGATAAAAGATCCTGAACCGGAGCCAGGGCCAAACCCGGATCCTGATCCTCGGCCGGTTCCCGACCCCGACCCCAATCCTCAACCGCTTTACTACGCTGGCGTTCCGATCTACGAAGCCTATCCGCAAGCCCTTCTGGAATTGAACAGAGTGCCAACCTTGCAGAAGCGGGTTGGCAACCGTTATTGGAGTGGAGCAAGCGCCAATACGATCGCGGCCGGAAATTCGGCAGCGGAAGGAAACAATGCGACCGTTACCGAAGGTCGTGGCTTTTGGGGGCGGCTGGATGGCTCTCATGTCAGTATTGAACCTGGGGTGTCTACCAGCACGATCAGCACCGATCAGAATATCTTCAGGGTGCAATCGGGTCTGGATTTCCTGATATCCGAGAGTGCCGCCGGCAGCTTGATCGGTGGCGTGACGGTCCATTATGCACACGGCAAGAGCGATATTAGCGCGCCGTACGGCACGGGTGGGATATCGACAAACGGCTATGGTTTCGGCAGCACGCTGACCTGGTATGCCGACGATGGCTTTTACGTCGACGGTCAGGGGCAAGCAACATGGTATGACAGCGACCTGCATTCGATGACTGCCGGCCGAACGCTCGGTGACGGGAATGATGCGTTCGGCTATTCTCTGTCACTCGAGTCAGGCAAACACATCGCGTTGGATGAAGAGCTGTCACTGACACCGCAGGCCCAACTGGTCTATTCGGATGTCGATTTCGATCACTTCGTCGATCCTTTCGGCGTCGCGGTGTCCTCGCTAGACGGTGACAGCTTGCTCGGCCGCATCGGCATCTCGCTTAAACGCGAGACCGCCTGGAAGGCGAATGATGGAACCTTGTCGCGCAGCCTTCTCTACGGCCTTGCCAACCTGCAATACGAATTCCTGCAAGGCAGCAGGGTGGAGGTGGCGGGCGTCTCCTTCACCAACCGTCCTCAGCGGTTATGGGGTGAAGTCGGGCTCGGTGGCTCTTACGACTGGAATGACGGTAGATTCTCGCTGTATGGTGAAGGATCCATCTCGTCGAGCCTGGAGAATTTCGCCGATAGCACCTCCGTCAAGGGGACAGCGGGGCTACGCATCCGCTGGTAATGCGGAGCACGACATAAAGGCGCTACGAAGCATCGCAATCTTCAAGAGGGTCAAAGAGATCGGCACCCGACTGCGCGGATAGGATAGGCGGCTGTGACGGCTACAGGCTCCCGATAGGTGCGTCCTCAAACGGAGATTACAATGGGTTGTGTGATCACGAAGCCGATTCGGAGCTTGACCGACCCGGCGGTCAACAACCGCTTCATCAAGATGCGCACGACGATCGACAGCGCCGGTGGAAGGTTACATTTTGACACCGTTGAACTAAGCCATGCCATATGGAGGTGGCTCGGGAAAATCGGACAGGATGGATAAGTGGGAATCGGCTCTAACATTGCCCTTTGAAGACAATACAAAGGAGCGACGATGACCAGACGAGTACGCCGGTTTTCAGGGCGGAGGTGGCCTTGGCGGCGATCAGGAACGACGGGACGCTGAGCTGAGCGAAGGAATTCGAGAGCATATCGCGCACGATTCCGAAATCATTGCGTGCATCATTCCAAGGCGATTGCGCGCAGCGCTACCAAGTGAGGGCGCGCGGTAATCGTCTGGTGTGAAACCCGAGTGTTTTTGTCATCTCTCCTGGTTGTATACCTCAAGTGAATTGGTGCGCTTCGCACCGAAGCAACGGAACGTAATCATGCTGAGGAAGATCGCACTCACTACCCTCCTGCTGTTGACGGCGTGTGGCCATCCAAGCGGTGTCATGACACCGGTACAGCTGACGGCGGCAACCTCGAAGACGGCCCAAGTGGATATGCTGGTTGCAACGACACGCCAGCCCTCGGGTAATCCTGCCACCCTCTTCAACGGCGAGCGTAGCCCGAAACTCTATCTGACAGAAATCTCCGTTTCCATTCCCCCAAGGCATGCGGCCGGCACGATCCAATGGGCAAAGCGATTGCCGCCAAACCCGGCGACCGATTTTGCCGTCACTCGTGTCGAACGAATCGACACGGTCCAGGAAGGCAAGGTGTGGTTCAGGCAGCATATCGAGAGCGGCCACGCGCTGGTCTTCGTCCACGGCTTCAACAACAAATACGAGGATTCCGTTTTTCGTTTCGCTCAGATCGTGCAAGACAGCGGCATGCATGCGACGCCGATCCTCTTCACCTGGCCATCGCGCGCCAGCATCTTCGGCTACGAATACGACAAGGAAAGCACCAACTACTCGCGGACAGCGATGGAGCAGGCGCTGCGCACGTTGGCGGCCGATCCCAATGTCAAGGACATCACCATCCTCGCCCATTCCATGGGCACCTGGCTGACGATGGAAGCGCTGCGTCAGATGGGCATTCGCGACGGCCATGTGAACTCGAAGGTTCATAACGTCATCCTCGCCTCGCCGGATATAGACATCCAGGTCTTCGCCAAGCAATTCGTCGAGATGGGCATGCCGCATCCGAAATTCACCATCTTCGTCTCGCAGGACGACAAGGCGCTCGCCGTCTCGAGCTTCATCACGGGCCGTGTACAGCGGCTCGGTGCCATCAATCCGGCGGAGGAGCCTTATCGCTCGAAGCTGGAGCAGGCGGGCATCACGGCGATTGATCTCACCAAGGTAAAGACCGGCGACCGATTGAACCATGGCAAGTTCGCCGAAAGCCCGGAGATCGTCCAGCTCATCGGCCAACGCCTGCTGACCGGCCAGACGCTGACTGATTCCGAGGTCTCGGTCGGGGAAGGCGTCGCGGCCGCAATCGGCAACACTGCTCGCACCGTCGGTACGGTCGCCGCCACGACAATCTCGGCGCCGATAACCGCCGTCGAAAAGCCGCAGCGCCAGAAGGCGGCGACGACCGATGTCGGCCAGACGCTGACAGAAGATCCGGATTCCAAACCACTTAGCCAATAGGTGTGGGCACCAGCCAAACTAACACTTGTGGTTGCCGCCCGTTATGCAAGAAGTTTTTGTCCATCTGAATGTGTGATCGAGTGCGGTCTCATATGGAGCAGCACACGTCAAGTAGTCATTTCAAAGCATCGACGCTTCCTCGTTCAACGTATCAGCTCCAGGCTCAGGCGCGGTTGGTGGCCGCGAATTATTCGGCGACGCGCCGGGCGCTGGCAAACAAGATAGGTCTTGGCCAGAAAGGTCGCGCGGCGTGCGCGGCCGCAGCTCCAGCACCGGCGAAGCGGGCGCCGCGCAAGCCGAAGACCGCCTGAAAATAGCGAGCGTCGCGCGGCCTCGCCTCACCGATAGGAAGCGAGGCTGGTGGTGTTGGCGGCGGGCTGCTAGTAGCCGAACCGCCAGGACGGCCAGGCTTGGCCGTCGTCGGCCGCGCGCACGGTGTCGGTGAGATAGGTGGGATCGCCTTCGACGACGATGGGATCGCGCACCGGAGTTTCGTCGATGATCGTTACGCGGCCGACGATGCTGTCCTCGACTTCCACGTGCACGGGAACGAGGTACTGGAAGACGACGCGGCGTGATGATGGGGTGGATCGCGGCATGGCGATTCTCCTTTAATTGGGGATATGGCCGAAGCGGCCGAAGCCGCTCCGGATGCTCGTTATTTGGTCGCGACAAGGTGTGGTTCATCGTCGTTGGTCTCCGCCGCGACCTCCTCGTCGTCGCCGTCGAGGAATGCGGGCAGCGCCACGCCGTCATCCTCGCAATCGGCCTGGACCTCGGGTGGAGTGGTGTCGGCATCGTCGATGAGGCGTAGCGGCTCGGGCATCCTCACAAACTCAGAAGATAGCAACATCGGAGTGGTTATAGCGATGGCTACGAAAGACGATCAGATCACCGCCCTCGAAGACGCCATTGCCATGGGCGCGAGGAAGGTGATTTTTCACTCCGGCGGCACCCGCCGCGAAGTGGAGTATCAACGACCGCACGAAATACAGCAAGGTCGTGTCCTACTATCAGGATGCCGACAAGGCACAGCGGGTCGTCTAATACCATCCGTCATTGATCAGAAGCCTTTTGCCCATTGCCGTCGGGCAATTGACATGATCTTCCATGGCCGCTCC
>NZ_JBNDIC010000098.1:0-6634 GCF_056755475.1 Rhizobium sp. KNZ2-6A
ACATGAACAGAATGAGACTGGCCAACTGGATACTTCCTCCAACGCGCTATCTCGCTATGCTCATGTCTGGTGGGAAAAAATCGATCAAGAATATCGTCATAACTCCTCCGGCGGCGTTCGCGGAAAGGTATGGTTTCGCGATTGCGGCCTGTGTGAGAAACGAGGCCGCCTATATCGGCGAGTGGGTCCGTTTTCACCGAGCAGTCGGCGTTCGCCACTTCATCATCTATGACAATGGTTCAACGGACGAAACCTGCGGGGTTTTATGGGAGGCTCTTACCCCGGACACGTTGACGCTGGTACCTTGGGCCGGACACATGGTCTACGGGGAGGAGGCTCGCTTCATTGATTGCCAGGTGATGGCATTCGCCCACGCTATCCTCAATTTCGGCGGGGCCTTTTGGCGCATGGCCTTCATCGATGCTGACGAATTTCTGCTACCGAAGCAGGGTGCGACCATCGAGGAGGCCCTTGCATCGACGGAAGGCTTTCCAAATGTTTCTCTGCCCTGGCATATGTTCGGCAGCAACGGGCACAAAACCAAGCCGGAGGGATCCGTCTTATTAAATTATACCACGCGTAGCGCCGAACCCTTAAGCCGCAAGGAGCATTCCACCAATTTCAAATGCATCGTCGATCCATGCGAGGTCGTCGAAGTTAGCATCCATCAGTTTAAAACGCGCGAATTCGGAAATCTCACGGTCAACGATGCTGGACATCGTTTCACGCGGAGAGGTCGCAAGTCGGCCGCCTTCTATTCCAACCAATTCTTGCAACTTAATCACTATTACAGCAAGTCGGAAGAAGAAATGCGGGCGAAGATACAGAGGGGCTCAAATTTTGCTGTTTCGCAGGAAAAGCTTGAGGAGAAGATGCGGACGACGATTGCGAATATCGAGACGGATGTCGTAGAGGACCATTTCATGGCGGAATTCATTGCCCGCAACGCGATTGATCTTACAGGGCTTGGCGACAGGCAAGTTCTCTCAAAGCTGCGACAGAAGTGACGGGCGCGAACTGAGGGGCTGAAGGAGGTGAAATGAGGCGCCGAGGCCTACTCGACCGATCGGCTGCGCGCCCGCATCGAGATCCACCAGGGCATTCGCTCTCATAGCGGCCTCGTTGCCGATACGGCCATTGACGCCTTCACCGATATCACGCCGGAGTTGCGCCTCTCGGGCGGCCCGCGCATGACGATGGTCACCAACGACTACTTCAACACCTATGGCGGTATCGACGCGCGTGAATCGGCTGCTACAATTCGGGCTGCGGCGTGAAGTTCGTCGGGGTCGGCGGTGCCTTGAACTGGGAGACATCGAAAAACTGGACCGCCAGCACCTTCGGCTCCCCGGCTAGTGTCGGGCGCGAAAACGCCACGCGACCGCAACATGGATCTCTCGCACGGGGAAGTTCCCAGAGCCGGCTTATGCACCGCAATCTGCACGGCGCTGGCAAGCTATATTATTTAATAGTAATGTTTGATGGTAGCACCCGATATTGTTGGAGGCGCCATGAGCATGCTGGATGCAAGGACGATTGCCGAGCGAATGTATGAGGCGGTATTCCTGCCCGATATGTGGACGCCGCTCCTTGACGATCTGGCCAAGGCCACGAACTCCGGAGAGGGCGGCATCGGAGTTTACTGGCCTAATCAAAGAGGTATTACGACTTCGTCCATGATCGCGCGTGATCGTATGCAATGGGAACAATCGCCTGAGGAAACCAGAATCTGGCTCAAACACGTCCGCTCGGGCGGGTTGATCAATCGCGGCTTCTTTGAGATTGACCCATTTGCCGGTGACTGGTCCGAAATGACGGACTTCGAGGCTCGCTTGGCAAACCACAAGTCCAGCGGGCTTGGCGTTCAACTGGGGACCATCCATGAGCTGTTCAATGGCGAAATCATCACCCTGGAGTTCTCGCGCCGGCTGAATGAGCCCAACTACGAGGTCGACATTCTGGCGAAGATGAATGAGATCAACGGCGCTTTCCGCAATGCAGCCTTCTTTGCATCACGATTGCAGTTTGAGCGGGCGCGCGGCAGCATCGATACGCTGAGCGCGTTCGATCTGCCGGCCGCGTTGCTGAACGCCTCCGGACAGGTTCTGTATACAAACGACTTGTTAAAGGACGCCGATCAACATATCAGGGTTACACTGGACGGGCGATTGTCCTTGCGGGGCAGCGACGTCATGCGTGCCCGCTTTGCCGAAGCAATCGCACTGTCGGCACATGCATCCGCGAGTGTTTCGATACCGGCGGAGCATGACAAGAGCGCTGCGATCGTCTACTTCATGCCAATGTGCCGCGATGCGCGGTCGATATTCTCGATGAATTGCACTGTTATGATTGTCGCGCCGGTCGCCACGACGATCGGCGTGCCTTCGCCGGAACTGCTTGTGAAGCTGTTTAGATTAACCAATGCCGAAGCCAGGCTTGCCGTTGCCCTGGCATCTGGTCTCTCACTTCGAGACGGCGCGGCCAGAAGCGGGATTACGATCGGAACGGCGCGCGGCTACCTGATCCGGGTGTTTGCCAAGACCGGCACGACGCAACAAAGTGAGCTTGTCAGCCTGCTGAAGGGATCAGCCCTACGCTTCAGGATTGGCAGCCAGCGATAATATCAGCAAGATTACAGAACACTCCGATGCCTTGAATATACCGTAAAAATCTGGCGCGGCCCTGCAGGCGGCCGCGAAATCTGGCGATCAGATAGAGCGCGGCTGCGATGGCGGCGACAACCTGCGCGATGATATAAGGAATGAGCTGCCCGCCCGGAAAGCGGCCAGCCACCGTCAGACCCATCGAGACGGCTGGGTTGAAGTGCCCGCCTGAAATGCCACCGACCCACAGTCAGACCGAACGCAAAAGCAACACCCAGAAAAGCGATACCGAGGCTCGGAAATGCCACCGCGCAAATTGCGCTGCCGCAGCCGCCAAATACGAGCCAGAACGTCCCAAGAAACTCAGCGATGAGTTTTTTCGTATCCATCGTATCCATCCGAGGTGGCTTCCGATTACCCACATTGTCGGCGAGTTCCGATGGAGATGCCGAAGGCAATGTCATTGAGGCGTGCCAGGCCTCGCCATACGACCATGTTTCCGGGAGGAGGATCGTGCTTACGAGCGAGATAGCCACCGAGCATGGCGATCTGGAGCAAATTGGAGGCAAGGGTCCTGCGCAGGATGCGCGGCGTGGGGCGCGCTGCATCGATGCTGTCGAGCATCGCGATTTCAGCCGGGGTAAGAATTGTCTCCGGTTTCGCCTCGGGCTTTTCCCCTCAACAACGCTGCGCCAGCTATGTTCGACATGGCCGCAGTGTACCGGCTCCCCCTACGTCTTTTCAGGCTTGAATAGTTCGACATCGGTCGAAGCTGCGCAGCTTAAAACCCTGCTAGGCTGGTCCAAACAAACAAGGATTGTCCATGCCCTCCGATCATCTGACCGTTAACCCCTCAATTCTCTACTTCGGGACGCCCGTTGTTTTGATCGTCACACGAAATCCTGATGGAACGCCGAATATTACGCCTATGTCGTCGGCATGGGCTTTGGGAAACTGCGTGGTCCTCGGCCTAAGCTCGGCCGGGCAGGGGACAACCAATCTGCTCCGGGAAGGGGAATGCTCTCTGAACTTCCCCTCGGCCGACCTATGGCCCCGCGTCGAACGTATCGCCCGGACGACCGGAGCGAACCCCGTTCCAGACCATAAGACCGAAGGCGGCTATGAATTTTCGGCCGACAAGTTTGCTTTGGGTGGATTCACATCCCAGGAAAGCGAGAAAATCAGCGCGCCTCGCATCTCGGAGTGTCCATTGCAGTTCGAGGCTCGCTTACTTGCAACGCACCGCGGCGGGAAGAATCAAAGGGCATCGTCTTCTCATCTGATTATCGAGGTTGAGGTTCAGCGCGTCCATGCTCATCGCAGCATCGTCGTCCCGGAAACCAGCTACATCGACACCAGGCACTGGAACCCCTTGTTTTATGTCTTCCGGCACTATTTCGGGGATGCTGCCGATCTTGGTAGCAACTTCCGCTCCGAGTATTGAGATACCCCGCGTTGTCGCAAAAAATCCAGAGCCCGTCCTAAAACTCGACGGTTTGAGGCTCTTCAGGTGTTCGCTGTCACCGTCACGCCGCTCGGAGCGATCTCGCGGCTGGAGCATGCGCTCGACGGCTTCGAGGAGGAGCGGCGACGTTATCGCGACCGTTTGGAAGAGTACCGGCGAAGGCTGACGTCCCATCAGTCACGGCAGGATGGGGAACTCGCCTTCGCTGACGAGCTCAAGGACAAGCGTCGGCAATTGGCCGAGGTCGAGGAAGCGCTGGCCGCGTCTGCGCAACAGGATGCCGAGGCAGATGAGGTTGCTGCCTGATGAACAAACAGGTCGGTCGCACCATCATATGCGACCGGCTTTTCGTGTTTGGAAGGACAATGTTGTGTCAGATTATCGCGAAAGTCGGCCTTCGTCATCGATCAGGATCAGCCGACCGGGGGCCACGCTGCCCCATGTCCAGAGGACGAGATTGAGATCATCATCCGAGGCGCCGGGGGCGAAGCTCCTCACGAGCAGCCCGCAACAGCCGTCGGCAGCCAGTTGGCGTGCGAAGGTTTGCGTTCTCGCTTTCCCCGAAGCCTTCATCTGGTCACGCCAGGTCGGATCGGCGAGCGCCGACGCATCCATCCCTTGCGCCCGAAGGGCGGCATCGTCCCGGCAGTCGAACACGGTCTCGACATCGGCGTCGTAGGAGACCAGCGTCGTCGGTTGCAGATTTCCGACCTGATTGGCTTCCTTCAGCGCCGTCATGATTGTCAGCGACGTATAGAGGGCCGGCACGCCTTTCGGGTTGAAGCGACCGCCATAGAGTTCCGCGCCGCGTCCCGACAAAGGCTCGCGGGCGTAGATCGGGTTGAGCGCCCGGTAGAGCTTTCCTTGATACTGCATCGGCGGAGATTATGCGTGTATGCCGGCGTCGACCGCGTCGATATAGTCGAGCACCTCGTCGGCGCGACCGTTGCGGACCAGTTGCATCGCCGTCTGACCGGAGAAGCCCGACAGCGGCTCGGAGCGATACCAGGCATAGGCCATCAGCGCCGAGCCGAAGCGCGGTTCGACCTTATTGACGATCTCAATCATCTCGCGCAGGCGCCGCTGCGTTCTATCGGAGCGAATGCGATCCTTACGTTGGATCGCGTCTTTTCCAAGTCCGGCGGTGCGCGCGATCTCTTCGCTGGTCGTGCGAAATGCGTCCGCGATCTTGCGCGGTGCGAACAGCCCATCGTCTGCATATTGGGCGATGCCCATGATCCGCCTCCATCTTCAGTCTACCATTAATATAGACGCTATATAGCGTCAATAATGGCGGCATTCAATGCTTTTCGAGAAAAGAAGAATGAAGGGAGAAAGGGAACCTCTCGCAGATCGGTCTTCCCGTCGCCGCTGTCGCTCAACCGCCCCCTGCGCAACCCTCCCTGTCGTTCTCGCGAGGCTTTGCCTCGCTCGCCCTGACCGTCAGGGTCGCTCGCGCGCAGTTGCGCCGCTCTGACCGCCCTGCGGTCTGGGAGATGTCTTCGGAAAGAACTGAAGGCAGGAAGGACCGGTGAGGCGCCGGTTCCGATATCCCGGAAGGAAAAGATCCCATGCAGATCCTCAAGCTCGATCCCCGTGCGCTGAAGGACAATCCCGACGACACGCGTCGCTCCTGAAGTCGCCTGTCGAAGGCGCTATTGTCTGGCTATCCTCGGCGCTGTTTACGGGCTATGCCGTGTTTCTGATCATCTTTTCGAAGATCGCTCTGCTGGTCATGCTGGCCCTGGCGCCTGTTTTCATTATAATGGTGTTGTTCAACGGCCCGTCGCGCCTTTTTTCTAGCTGGTTGACCGCGACGATTCAGGTTATGCTGGTGCCGGTGATGCTCTATGCCTTTCTCGGCTTTTATCTCTTAAGCATCCGCGAGCCGGTGGTGGCCCTGGCGACGGCTCTGGGTGCCAGCACCACGCTGGCCATGCAAGATGCGGCACCCTTTGTGCTTATCTGCTTTGTTGGGTTGTTTCTCCTGTCCCAGGTCATTCCGCTGGCCGGCCGCATCGCCGCGCATACCAGCGAGTGGGCCGTGGAGACCGCCTCGTCGAGGGCGGGTGGCTGGTGGCAGTCCACATCGCGCCAGACGATTGGATCAGGTGCGGCGGTCGGCCGCATGGGGCAGGCCGACGGTGTCACTGCACCGGTACAGGGCGGCTTGATGGGCATACCGCTCGACGATCAGGGCCGCACGGCCAGCGTCACGCGGCAGCGCAAGAACCGCTAGCGATCAATGCCCGTCGCCTCTCGGCACACCAGTTGTCAATCGGCGTCGTAACGGGGCTGACTCATTCTCGATGTTATTTTGAGCTCAGTTGGGTTGGTAGGCTGCTGCGAACCATTCGCCGATATGATCGCCCGCCGCCAACGCCGCCGAGTGTGATCGGCATCGATGATTGGGCATGGCGCCGCAATCATCGATATGGCACCCTCATTTGCGATCTCGAACATACGCATCCGAGAAAGCTTTCAATTACCCACAAGTTCACCGCCGATGGTCATGCCGATCCTGATATCGGTGAGGCGCGATAAACCTCGCCACATGACGGTGTTG
>NZ_JBNDIC010000099.1:0-6471 GCF_056755475.1 Rhizobium sp. KNZ2-6A
CCGAGCCTGGTCGGCATCTCGTGTCTGCCGAGCCAGGCGCCGCAACCCATCCCCCTCATAGTCTGACCGCAACGAAAGCGCCGAACCCATCGCAAACCTCCTGTTTGCGCCATCGATTCAGATTCGTCGGCTTTTGGGAAGTCCGAGAGTCACACTCAGTGACGATTGGTATAAGTCAGATGATCGGCAGAAAGCGCGTTCTTGTCTTGCTCTGCTTTCGAGGCAATGACACCGCCTTTAAGGTCCACACCGCCGCCGACAGCAATGTGATAACCACCTTCGCCAGCAAGGATCCCGCTCTGTTCGGAGACATTTGAATAATCCCCCTTCGTAGTGCTTTGATTCAAGCCGCCGGACAAGCCGGAGGCGGAAATACTCAGGCTTCCGCCAGTCATTTTTTCAGAGTAAGTGGCGATATCCGGCCGGCTTTCGATGTTGAGATCGCCACCGACATTTGCAATGACCGTGTCGCCGGAAACGACCGCTCCCTTGAGATTGGTGTCGTTGCCGGAATTAAGCGCAACTGTACCGGTGCCAATGACATGGCTGTTGAGCTGGTTGACGGCCGTTTCGGATGACTTGCCCCGGCTTGCCGAAACCTCGACCTTTGGCCCAACGGCAATGCCGTTGACGCCGACATCGATGCCGATGCCGACATTTGCGCCGGAGCTCTTCGACGCGGATTTCGAATCGAAACTGGATTCAGTGCTCGTCAGATCGATGACGTTGCCGGCCGACAGGAGGATATTACCCGCTGCAGCACCCGCCTGTGTGTTCGGTCTTCCGTCCTTGTTTACGCCGGCGGCGATTTGAACACCGTGGCCCGTAATGCTGTCTCCGGCGTAAATGCCCGTCGAACCACCACTCCGTATCTGGGTTACAACGGGGACGGAAGACGATGCACTTTGTTGGGACTTCTGAGCGCTAAAACCTACTCCGATACCAAGTGACACCAAAGGCGTATCGCCATTGAGGGCGTTCGTGAGTTCTTGATTGGTTTTTATCCCGGCAAGAATCGTCGGCGCGATCGCATAAGCTCCGGTGGAACCGCCAAGTCTGGAGGCTGCCTCGATGGTACTGTCTGCCGCAGCAGCCAGACGGCTCGACGCGGTGAGCGTCACACCGGCAAAGCTCTTCTCATGCACCTCCTCGTAATTAGTGGCGTCGTTGGCCGAGAGCAGATTGACGTTGTTGCCAGCGGAGAGAGTGACGTCGCGCTCGGCGGAAGCGCTGGTCGCCTGCAGGTTGACGTTGTTGCCTGCCGAGATGTTGAGATCACGGCCCGCCGCCAATGTCGATACCGCATTGGTATCGGACTGCTGCGCCTTGCTATCCTTGGTCGACTGCGCGCCGATGCCGATCGAGACGCCGGGATCGCCCTTTTCGAGGCGAGAGATCGAGCTGGGTGAGGTTCCCGCGCGCACGGCGAGATCGGCCATGGCGATACCGCGCCGCAAGCGTGCGTTTCGGAGATCCTGGCCCAGCCGCTCAAGGCGCTGGCTTTGTTTTAGGCGAGCCTGCGCAATAATCCAAATTTGCAAAACTACAGGTAGAAACATGTCATATATGACACGTTATCATCTTGGTCAAGAAATTTGGCACCAGCCGAAGCGTAGTGCCTGACGCCGCTCCCTGCGCGCGAGTGAGAGTGCGGACCAGGTTTGCCGTGACGGGTAGATAGCCGGAGGAGAGGCTTCCGGTGCCCGTCGCGGAGAACCGCGATGTCGAGAAAGAACGCACCCGCTCGCACCGGCCAGGACCGGACGAGCCTCTACGACGAAATCACCGGCATCACTCGACGATTCTGTGTGTCTGACCGTCGGCGATACTAACCGCCAACCCTGACGTCTGTGAGACAGGTACGCAGTGTCTGGATAATGTGCAGGTCCCGCCACCCCAGGCCTATTTCGAGCCGATCACCTGGCACCGAACAGCGCTGCACGAGCTGGGGCACGCCACAGGCCATCCGTCCCGGCTCGGCCGCGACCTGACCGGCGGCTTCGGCACCAAGAAATACGCGTTCGAGGAGTTGGCCGAAATGAATGCGGCCTTCTGCTGCGCCTCGCTCGGCATCGTCCCGACTGTCCGCCACGCCGACTATGTTAACTCCTGGCTGGAGGTCGTTCGCGAGGATAATCGCGCCATCGTCCGCGCCGCATCTCGTGCGAGCAAGGCGGCCGATTGGCTGCTCGGCTTTCTGCCGGAACATGACCAACGCGTCCGCAGCGCTGGCGATGAGCGGGAGGCGGCGTGATGGATAGGCCGCGCCTACCGCAGCGGAATCTCATTCGCGATGATTAGGTTGTCGGTCAGAACCTTAGACCTGTCTCGTGCAGCAAGGTCGTAAAAGTCGATGAAGAAATCGCGAAGCGCGGACTGCCACTCTACCGGGTCGAAACTTCCCAATCGGAACGTCCGAGAAGTTCCATCCTTGCGGATTGGTCCCGCATGGTCTCCCGAAGAAAACTCCACACTCGGGACGACCAAATGCAAATCCTTCAGCCCGACTGCCCCGAACTCTGCGGTAAAAGGCGGATGCAGCTTCAGTTCTTTCTCATACAGAAGGCGGTGATTTTCCAACGCTACCGCAAACGCCCTCTCAAACGTACCACCATGGCGAACAAGGAATTGTTCGGAGGCAAGATCGTCCCAAGTGACGCCGTGTTGGTCTGCAAGACAGTGATCGACCAGCAACGCGACCACAAGCGGTTCGGTCCAGATCGGCCGTGAATGGCAGTCGGGTAGCTTGAACGCACCGACGACGAACGCCACCGCGAAGCTGCATGACCGCATCGCGCGCCGTCGCTTCGATCATTTCCACGGCGATGCAAGGATGGTCCCTGCAGTAGCCGGCCAACAGATTATCAAGAAAGCTGCCGACGATCAGGCCATGAACGCCGATACGCAAGCGACCGCATTCTCCCGATGCCGCCATGCCGGCGGTCCTTACGACATGGTCGAGCTGGTCGATGCTTGCCGCCGCCCGTTCGACAAAAAGGCGTCCGGCTTCGGTGAGCCGGACGCCGCGGGTATTCCGCTCAAAGAGCAGGGTATCAAGTTCCACCTCCAGCGCTCGGATGCGAGCGCTGACGCTCGAATGGCTGACGCCCAACGTATCGGCAGCGTGACGAAAGTTAAGATGTTCCGCAACAGCAATTGTTTGGCAGACTGTCTGAAAAGTCGTCAGCCGCCATTTTTGAAGGCCCGATTGGAAACTGAGATGGAGTTCGGACACGGGTCCTTTGCATTGGTGAACAGATAGCGTCCGCTTTATGGACCGCCCCAAATTCAAGACCGTTTCCGGCACAATGCCGGCAAAATGCCTCGACATCCTGAACGTCGAATACGAGTTTGACGATCGACTGGCCGCTCCGCTGCCCTTTCGCGGCCTGATGCAGCATTATATTTGTTCCGCCATCCAGTGCGACCAGTTCAACGATCCTGTCACCGGGCAGAATGGTGGCTTTGAAGCCGAAGTGCTTCTCGTAGAATCCGCTGTTTCCTCTACGTTCTTGGCGTAAATCATCAGCGTGAAAGATGCACCATGGCAAAGTATGCTACAGCCGCCTATTCTCAGGAATCGTCTTCAGCTTTTTGAGGCGGTCTCCGGGAATTTCGTGACGGAATTGGGATGTTATATCGAGATGGCAAGATAGCCCGGCTTGGTGATCGGGTCAGAATTCACGAGAGGCAAGGCATGATCGTTCTCTCGATTGATACGGATGAATATACGGCCGAATTCACCCGTGAGGATTGGTCTGAATTTCTGGAACGCGGTGTAATGATCGATTTTGAAAAATGGGGCCTCATTCATTACATCGAACCAGACGAGGATTTGGAGTTTGTGTCTCGCGCAGATGGATCACCGTCATAGAAACCCTAAATCCCGATATATCGCATGCTTCGGGCAAACCGTCTAAAAACTCCCAAAAGGTGCCGCAATGAGAGTTTTAGGACAGTTTGCTGGATAAGCGAGACAAGTGGGATGCGCCCACGCAATGAACCGACATGGAGACGTTGCTGTTTCTTTATCAGCCCGTTGACATCGGCATGGCCGATCCGGTTCAGGCGCGAATGCCACGCTCGAAACGCCAGTGAGCATCAGGCACCGTTGAGCTTCGCGTGGTCGCTGCGAGCCGCTGTTCAAGCATCGCCTTGCTCAAGGGCACGCAATACACCGGCCTGTAACGCTCGAAGCGCCTCCCTTCGGCCAACACGCCCGCGTCAACAGTGTCGTAGCCGATCTGGTCAAGGAAGGCGGTTGTAATGCGTTTTGCGTCCTCGTCATCGCCAGCCATCGGGAGCGCGCGCCGATCCTGCGCGCCAGCCGGCCGAGCGTCCGGCACCACGTCTTCGACCAGAATGGAGTTGAGGGTCTTCACGATTTGGGAGGCCGGCAGATGCCGGGCCAATATCTCCGCTGTCGTGCGCTCGCCGCTGTCGAGTTCGGGGATTGCGCCGAAATACGGAAAGTAGTTCTGCGGGTTGAGCACCACCTTGCCGGCAAGCGGCTGCGGCGGCAGCGCGCGATAGACTTGCAGATGAACGGCAGCGACGATCAGTTCGCCGTGCTCGGCGGCCTCATCGACGGCTCCGACATCGCACCCGATTTGCCTTGCGGCATGACGAATGCTGTCCGGCCCTCTGGAATTGCTCAACATGACCTGATGCCCGACCTGCGCCGCCAAGAAGCCGACTGCCTGCGCCATGCGTCCGGCGCCGATAATCCCGATCTTCATTGGATTGCCCTTTCCACTCAACCGCCCCGCATCTGCGTCTGTGCGGCCTTGATTCGTCCAAAGAGGACGAAGCTCAACGCGGACAGCCCCCACGCGCAGAGCGCGCCATAGAGCGTGACCCAACCGATGCCATGCGCGAGCGCGTCACGCGCCACGGCGATGCTGGACCCATGACTTTCTGCGGCTGCGAGATTTCCGGCAGAGACGGCATCGGCCAATGCGCGTACGGGATCAAGCGCCTTGTCCGGCTCATCGGCAATGCCGTACTTCGCGTAATTGTCGCGGCCGGTGATCTGCACCAAGCCGCGACCGCGATAGCGCCATCCATCGCCGCTGGCCTCGTTGCCGTTGCCCATGCGGTTCGCGTAGGCGCGATTGGCAATGCGCTGCGGCTGTCGTGCGTAGGCTGCGGCCTGAGAAATCGTGAAGTATTTCGGGAACGTTGCAAGCAGGCCCGATGCAGAATAGTTCAGGTTTTCAAAGACGGCGCACATGGTCCTATCGGTTTCATGATAGGCCGTCGCCAGCATGTACGCGACCCAACGGCTATCGAAAGCCTTGGCCCGCCACTTGGTCAGGATAATCTCCATACCGTTAACCTGATCTGCTGACAGACGCCCGCCAAACAAGGATGAGCGTACCGCCGCGAAGAATTTCGCGTGATCCATTTTGATGTTCCTTTGGGAAACAGTTGAAAGGGCCGCCCCTCTGGCGGCAGACAGTACCAAAAACGTATCGTCTCATGATACTATTTTGTTGACTTCCTGACGTATCGCCATATGATACTAATATCAGGCGGCCGAAATGATCCGTTCGTTCAAAGACAAGCTCACAGCGTCGATCGATGACGGATCAGTAAAGAAGGGTTTTCCGGCTGATCTGGTACGCCACGCCCAACAGCTTCTCTATGTGTTGAACGCAGCAACCACGGTGGAAGACCTGCGGTCGCCGCCCGGCAATCGTTTGGAAAAGCTTTCGGGCGACCGCGCAGGCCAGCACTCGATAAGGATCAACAAGCAATGGCGCATCTGCTTCATCTGGACGGAAGCAGGCCCAGAGCAAGTCGAAATCACGGACTACCATTGACTCGAAAGGGTCTGATAGCGATCATGATAAATAGCCAAGGAGGGCAAGCGATCATGACAGTCAGCAAACTTCCCGCGATCCATCCGGGGGAAATCCTGCGGGAGCTGTATTTGGAGCCGCTCGACATGACGCCCTACATGCTGGCAAAGCACATTAATGTGCCGCGCACCCGTATTGAGAGAATCGTCCACGAAAAGTCTATCATCACTACAGACACGGCGATGCGGCTGGCGAAATTCTTCAAGACTACCCCTGAATTTTGGCTCAATCTGCAAAATGCATACGACATCAAGATCGCGGCCCAAGCCATGAAAAGCGATCTTGCGCAGATCAAGGAGCTTGCCGCCTAGTTCTCGTCCGTTCGCCCAAACCGACGCGGCGTGAGAAAGGCCGGAGGCGTGGTGGGCGTGCCCGGCGCACTATTCGGTGCAACTTTACCGCTGGCCTCCAAAGCATTGGACGAACCGTAGCCCTCGCTCTTGCGGCCGTTGTTCTCGTCTTCTGTCGCCGACTTGCCGTCATAGAGCCGACCGGAAACCTCAACTTCAAAGCCCGTTGTCTTTGTGTATTTAAAGCGTGTCGCATTTATCTGGCCTCATAGCCGGCGGCTTTGAAATAGTTGCGGCATTCTGCGACTGAGAAAAGG
>NZ_JBNDIC010000100.1:0-6317 GCF_056755475.1 Rhizobium sp. KNZ2-6A
GGCCCATTCCGAGATCGTCTGAAACGAGACCTCGATGCCGCGCGCGGCAAGCAGATCTTCGATGTCGCGAAAGCTGAACGGAAAACGATAATAGAGCCAAACCGCATGGGCGATGATCTCGGCGGGGAAACGGTGGCGTCTGAAGTGAGCAGGGGAGATTTCGGTCATTGCCACCAAATACCAACCCGTTCCCGACAGACTCGTTAACCCGACGCTACCCGTTCCAGGGCAGTTCAGCCGTTGAGCTAAAGCAGGCTCTCGCGGATTCCGTCGAGGATTAGTTCTCCTTGAGGCAGTGGAGACCCGAAGGAAGGGATCGCCGGGATCAAAAATTGCCCTTAGAGAACTTTTTGTATAATTCAAGTACCATCTGATCTACTATTGCTGGAGCCATCCTCCGACGCTGAGCGAGATCCAATGCAATTCCCTTGCGGATGGTTTCGATTTTTCTATCTTTAATTAATTCAATCGCTGAATTTAGCTTATTGAATACTGCATCATTACTTTCAAAAAAGTTAAGCTCTATTTTTCTAAAAAATAGCGTTCGCTTTATAGCATCATTTAGGAGTATTTTTAATTGAACGTTATGTGTCTCATCAATGAGCGCTATGTACACATTTTCGACAAGCTCCGAAACACGTGGAGTGTCGCCGACAGATTTCCGAAATTCGTCAATAATACTCGAAAAGCGATCGGTGAGAGCGTAAAGACTTTCTTGATTCAATCTTCTTATCAGGCCTTCGAAAACGCCAGAGAGCAGTAGAGCAATGAGTTCATATTGCTCCAGATAGTGCTCAACTGATGGCTTCTTGACGAAATACCCTTTCCCAGGGATGCAATCGATGAAATTTCGGTCAGCCAGCCTGATCAGGGCTTCCCGGACCGGCGTTGCGCTGAGCCGCAATTGGTCACCGATCTCAGGAATAGTCAATTGCGAACCTGGTTCGTACACATATTCCGTCACGCGGTCACGGATCTCAAGGTAGGCGGGATGATCAGCCTTTATCGACATCTCAGCTACTATCCTTCGCTAGTGATCAGATATTCTGTTCATTCCTTACGGCTCGCGAGATGGGCAATCAAAATGAGCGCGTAAATTGAAACACGCTACAGCAGCATATTGCTAAATATATGGGTCGCAATATTCTGCGCCAACCCCTGATTGTCGTGATATAGGTTAGTGGCCTTGGCTCTCAAGGCTTCGATAGGAAAGGAGGCTAGCTATGGCTCGCTATACAACTGCGAAGGTCGGCAAGGACCTTCTGACATTATTCGACTAAAAATACCGGATGCGCTGTCTTCGGTGAAGCTGCGCATCCACCCTCTGAAGCATTGGAGAACTATTGCGATGAGTAGTTTCCCTTCATTGCACGCAGATGGCCAATCGGCGATTGCGAAGGACCTGTTTGGTCCATACCTTGACCTGTCGGAGGCCGCAGGACAAGAACCTTTGCATTCCTGGCGTCCCATATTCGCTTTTCGCGCCTTAGAAACGGGGAAGTTCTTCTTCCGACTCCAACGGACGTTGCCACAATCTTTTCGGGTGTCATTGACGAACATCGCGGGGTTAGAAATATATCGGATCCAGAATCCCAATGAGTTGCCTTCAGCGAGTAGAACTGAAAGGTGGAACATACTCTGCAATCTAATTGGGAATTATGAAAAGCTCACTGTTTCTCACAAAGCTCTCGTGTCAAACTTACTTAACACACTCGGTTTTTTTGACCTTGTCGTGGAATTGAATCAAGGCGTTGATGTCGAATGGGACGAACATGGAGCGCGTCTGGCCTCGACTATTGCGGTGGCCCGCTACGTTCTATTTCTCGACGGTTACAATAAGAACTATTCGCTTAGCTTGTTTCACGCCATCGCCGAGAACGCCCCCCAGAAGTCTATTGCACGGTTTACCGCCATTCTTCATTTGATCGTCCAAAACGCCCGATTTACGAAGCAGGCCGTTGCTGTTGAGCATTGGAGCAGCGTGGGGCTGAAAGAACTGCAGTCCCTTCAGCAAGAAATTGATCCATTCATGCACGCAATTCTCACGAGTCGGTATTATCGAGGAGCATCTTTCTGCGGGTATATGACCGGCGACAAAGCTCGAGTGGTCGCGGACATGGATTTCGCTGAACAGTATGCAAACTTGGCGATGTCTCTGGTTGACGACGATCCGTTCCGAGAGATTGTTTGCAAAGAGAACCTATATCCGCTTATGGAAAGCCGCTCGAAGGAAGCTATATGGCTTGGCGATGCCGCGCTTGCGGAAGCTAGGATTCGAAGAGTCATCGAGGTCGATCCGCACGACGCCAAGATATGGATTGAATTGGCGGAATTGCTCGCCTCTGCAAAACGCTATCGTGAGGCCGCTGAGGCATATCATCGCGCCGCTCGCCTTGGACCACCGGGCCAGGAAGTCGCTTGGTTCATGGCCGCCCAGTGTCACGAAGAGCTTGCAGAATTGGAAACCGCCGCAAGCTGCTATCTGGCCTCTTTGAAATTGGACCCGCTTGGCATATCTGCGGTCGAAAAGCTCCAATCTCTAGCAACTCGCTTGGGCGATCCGCTCTTGGTAGCCTGGACGCGGGAGCGTCAAAATGCCCTAGCATCATAGCGATTCTTGCAGGTGCAAACCGATGTGGAATACGACAGGAATTGCTCTCTTGAGCGGTCGATTTCTCAGCACTGCTGCATATTATGCAGTCGTGCCCTTTGCCCTCGCCGTCTATCCAACCGAAGTGAATTCGTCGCCTGCGACGATTGCTCTTTCAATTGGCGTATTTGTTATTCTGGGCCGCCTTGTTGCTTTTCCTGTTGGAGGCTGCATCGATCGTTACGGAGCGGGACGAGTATTGTCGATCGCTTTGGTGGCGATGATTTGCTCTGGACTGCTGTTCTTCGCCGCTCCCGGCCGCTTCATGGCGGTAACCCAAATCCTTTGCCTCTCGGTCGGTTCGGCCGTCTGCAATATCGCGTACCGTGTGGCGGTTGCAAAGACGGTGTCCGAAAAGGATCAGTCTACCGCATTCGGTCTTCTTGGGAGCTCCAACAATATCGGCGTTGTAATCGGCCCGCTGATCTCCGCCGTTTTAATTAGCCTTTCCCAATCACTGGCCATAAGTGTTGCCAGCGCGGCGCTTTCGGCCGCTGCATTGATTTTTCTTGGCATTACCAAAATTGACGCAGGAGCCAAACGAAGAAAGGAATTCCGGTCCGCTGATTCAAATACCCAAGGCAATATTGCATTTATTAACTCTGCACATCGTGGAAGTATTCTTATAAATGTAATGCTTTCATGGTTATTCCTGCAGGTGATAATTATATCACTTGTCGATTATTCACAGAAGCATTTTCATTCGATTGAGACGGCATCTATCTTCTTCGCCGTTCAAGCCGCGACTGTCATCCCAATCCTTCCGCTTGCCGGCCGGGCTATTAGAACGTGTTCCCCAAGAACAATGCTCGCGCTCTTCCACGCAGGATCGATTGCAGTTCCGCTCGCGTTAGTTGCCTTTTCATTATTCCCGCCCACCCAAGCTTTCGCCGCCGCGATCGTGCTTGCTCTTCTCATCACAGCCAGCGAGGCTCTCGCAGTACCAACGTTGGATACATTGATTGCAACCACTGCCCAGGATCGTCGCTACGGCGGAGCTTTTGGCGGCATTGTCACCGCTCAGGCGATTGGGATGGGCATGGGAACCGTCCTAAGCAGCATACTTGCCTGGGATTATCCCATACTCGGCTCGCCTGCTAACATGTTGCTCGCAGCCGGGAGTTTTGGGGCAATGCTCATGACTTGCAGTGCATCGACGGCATTTTGGCCATGGCCAAGGATTTTGGTCACCTTGCGAGGAAACAGTAAGAATGACTGCTAATACATGCAGAAATCGTTCCATTTGTGGGTCAGCCGCGACGATTGATGCTGTGCGTTATCTCTTCCGACGGGTCGTCGGCACCGTGGCAGTGGTGACTACTCGAGGTAGTGCGGGCTTCGTGGGGCGTACGATCACTTCCTATTGTTCGGTTTGCCTGCATCCCCCGCACATCTCGATATGTCTCCGTAAGACTGGAACGTTCTATGATCAGATGACGAGTGATGGTCACTTCACCCTTAATTTGCTCGGTGAGGACGATGAAAATCTGGCTCTTCTCTTTGCCGGGCGCCTCGGCAAAGCGAATGAGCCGTTCCCAATTGAACGATGGGCTGATTGTAACGGCTTACCCGTGCTGCGGCATTGCCCGGGGTGGATGTGTTGTCAAACCACCGCTGCCTTCGATTGTGCCAGCCATCGGATATTCATTGGTGAAGTTCTAATGGCGCGCACCTTCGAGAACGCCCAGCCATTGCTGTATTCCCAAAGCCATTTCATCCGCTACCGAGATGCTGTTCGGCAACGCTCTCATTTGCCATCGACTCACAACAGCGGTGTTCCTTCTTAAGGCGACGACCAGGAGGCATGAAGATGACCCCTGCCTTCCATGATACCGCCTCGTCTACCGCAGAAGAAAAAGCGATTGACGCATATTCAAGGCTCTTAGCACATTTTGCACGGGCGGCAACTCTTTCCAATACGATCGAGATTTTGCAGTGGGACCACGACACTGTAATGCCGGCAGGATCTGCCGAAACGAGAGCTCAAAGTATGAGCCTTCTCAAGGTTTTGCATCACGACGTAATAACGGATCCGCGCATCGGAGATTGGATCGAAGAAGCAGAAGCAAATAGTCAGCTTGGAGAATGGGAGCGCGCTAATGTTCGCGAGATGCAGCGCATTTGGAGAAGCGAGACGGCGCTTCCGTCAGATCTTGTGGAGGCTTTGAGCAAGGCGGTATCCGCCTGCGAGATGGCATGGCGCGAAGCGCGCGCCAACTCGGATTTCTCTGCTCTGCTGCCGTATCTTTCGGAAGTTCTCGCCCTACAACGCAAGAAGGCTGTTGCGAAAGGCGAGCAGCTAGCCCTTGCACCTTACGACGCGCTCCTTAGCGAGTACGATCCAGACAACTGTTCTGAACGCGTCGATGCGCTTTTTGATGATCTCGCAGCTTTTTTACCTCCCTTCATCGATGAGGTCATTGAGCTTCAAGCACGGCAGCCCAATCTCCCGATATTACCCGGGCCATTTTCCATCGAAGCGCAGCATTCGCTTGTACTTGAGATGGTTAAAATGCTTAGGTTTGATTTTGATCGGGGGCGTCTTGATACTTCAGCTCACCCGTTTTGCTCAGTTGCCGATGGCGATACGCGCATTACAACGCGTTATGACAAGAATGACTTCACCAGCGCTTTATCAAGCGCGTTGCACGAGTGCGGCCATGCGCTTTACGAACAAGGACGTCCGCTAGCATGGCTTAACCAGCCTGTTGGGCGAGCTCGAAGCGTCAGCATACATGAGAGCCAGTCGCTGCTGATGGAAATGCAGGCGTGCTGCAGTCGTGAGTTCTTTTCCATGGCGACGCCAATAATACGCAAGTGCTTCCAAGGAATTGGACCGGCGTGGGAAGAAAATGCCCTTTGGCGTCATTACACCAAAGTTGAACGAAGTTTTATTCGGGTAGAGGCTGACGAGGTAACCTATGGAGCGCACGTTATTTTACGCTACCGCTTGGAGAAGGCATTGCTCGCAGATGAAATCCCGTTAGCGGAACTGCCACTGGCTTGGAAGGAGCAAATGCAGGCGCTGGTTGGCGTTGTGCCGCCGAACGACCGAGTTGGATGCCTTCAGGATATCCACTGGCCCAGCGGCGCCTGGGGTTTCTACCCGTGTTATACATTGGGTGCAATTATGGCCGCGCAGCTTTTTGATGCCGCTTGTACATCGGAGCCTGTCATTTTGCCCGCCATTGGACGTGGGGACTTCATGCCTTTGCTCGGATGGTTGAGAGAAAACATTCACAGCCAAGGCTCCTTTTACGAAATCGATGATTTGCTAAAGCGCGCAACGGGTCGATCGCTCGACAATGAAGCGTTCAAGGCGCACCTACGAAATCGGTACACCGCAGTTTTTTGAACCGAATAACAAAGTGGCCAACATTTAATCTGCCCCGTTCCGGTTTGCTTAAGACGTGCCGCCAAACGTATTGCTGCAGCATGCTGGCCAATCGGTAGCGTCGGGTTAACGAGTCTGTCGGGAACGGGTTGGTATTTGGTGGCAATGACCGAAATCTCCCCTGCTCACTTTAGACGCCACCGTTTCCCCGCCGAGATCATCGCCCATGCGGTTTGGCTCTATTATCGTTTTCCGCTCAGCTTTCGCGACATCGAAGATCTGCTTGCCGCGCGCGGCATCGAGGTCTCGTTTCAGACGATCTCGGAATGGGCC
>NZ_JBNDIC010000101.1:0-6301 GCF_056755475.1 Rhizobium sp. KNZ2-6A
GCTCAGCTACCAGCCGGCGCTCGCAAGGAGGGTGGCGGTGTAAACAGTGAACAAGCGCCGGCTCGATCAGCTCGTGCCAAAGCAGCCGCTCTTTGTAAGATACGGCAGAGCGCGCGCCGATGCCTTTGATCGAGACCAGGCGGTCAGGCTGAGCATTGTGACTACATTGCAATCATCAACAAGCAGAGGCGCCGCCGTGGCCAAGTTCATCATTATCGCATTGCTGGCAGGGGGCGCAGGAGCTGCTGGTGGTGTGGCAGCGACATGGATCATCCTAAGCAAGCTCTTTGCCTGCGAGAATTGGTCGAAAGTTATTACCGCGGAAGATCTCAAGGGATTGCGCCTGCTGGACGGCCTGTAACCAATAATACGCAGCCTCTCTGACGTCGGCTCTTTGGCCCTCCCAAACCGCAGTGAATGTGAATCTCCCGTGCAAGCCTTGGCGCATCATGTCCATCGGACGCAGGGAATGGGCGAATGGGTTCTAATCAGTGAGAGGCCGTATTATTCACCGAGGCAACCCCACGGTACTTTAGCTGGGGATAACATAGGCGGGATGCGCATCGCCAGTGGCCTTTGTCGCACCCCGACGCTATCGTCGGGTCGTTGGAAGACCCTGAACTTGTCTATTATTCCCCTCCCATGGCCCTGCCCCGTTACCCGACGGCGCAGGGCCTTTTTTCGGGCGCGGGTTGTGCGGGCCGCATGGTTGGCGTAACGGTGCTTGGAAAATGCCGTGGGAAACGCTATATAGAGATCTGGAGTATGGGGCGAGCTTTCGCCCACCCCACTTTTCCTTAGATCATGAATCGAACCCGTACGATCAGTGACCAGCTGGTGCGGGTTCTTTTCATTTCCAGGGTTACACTCATTGGCAAGAGAGTAAGCGGTTAGCCGATGGCGTCAGGCTTGCAGTTCCATGGCATAAGTGCCTCGAGCTCGGATACTGGCCAGCCTTGAGCGATGCGGGTCACGGTCTGGGAAAGCCAGTCGAGCGGATCGACGTTGTTCATTTTGGCCGTCTGGAGAAGCGTGGCCAGCGTCGCCCAAGTGCGTCCACCGCCCTCGCTGCCGGCGAATAGACTGTTCTTTCTCGTAATTGTTTGGGGCCGGATCGCGCGCTCGACGATATTGGAGTCAATTTCGATCCGGCCGTCCGTCAGGAAACGCTCCAGTGCTTCGCGCCGGGTGAGCCCGTAACGGATTGCTTCGGCGGTCTTGGACTTGCCAGAGACCTTGCCCAGCTCCTTCTCCCAAAGATCAAAGAGGCCGGAGACGATGGTTGCAGATCTTTCCTGACGCAGCATGGAGCGGCTGTCGGCATCCCGACCGCGGACCTCATCCTCGATGCGCCAGAGCTCGGTCATCGCGATGATCGTGTCCGTTGCTGCTTTTGAGACACCACTGATGTGAAGGTCGTAAAACTTGCGGCGAAGATGCGCCCAGCATCCTGCGAGCCGGATCGTTTCATTGCTGCCGTCTTTGGCACGCGTCTTGGCGAGACTGGTATAGGCCGAGTAGCCGTCGACCTGCAGAATGCCGCTGAACCCGGCGAGATGACGCACCACGCAGTCAGCGCCCCTACTGATCACTCGAAGCATAGTATATGGTCGCCGGCAGCGCTGTGCCCCCGAACGGCCGGTCATCGCGTACGTAAGTCCATATGCGCCCGGTCGTGCATTTCTCCTTGGCCTGAATGGGAATGGTGGTGTCATCGCCAAAAAGACGCTCGGCTGCGAGGACATGGTCCTCGATCAGATCAAAGATCGGCATGAGAGCGGCCGTTCCATACCCGACCTGGTCAGCCAGCGTCGAGGTGGAAAGCTCGATGCCTTCGCATTTGAACCGGGTGCTCTGGCGGTTGAGCGGACTATGCATGCCGAACTTATCGAAGAGGATCGTCGCCAGCAGATGGGGACCGATGAAGCCGCGCGGCGTGGCATGGAACGGTGCCGGCGGCTGGCTGATTGTCTCGCAGTCACGGCAGGTAAATTTCTCACGCACCGTCTCGATCACTTTGAACCGGCGCGGAATCTCCTCCAGCGTCTCAGTGACGTCCTCGCCCAGATTCGACAGGCGCGACCCGCCGCAGCATGCGCAGACGGTCGGCGGATCGATCACCACGCGCTCACTCACGCTCGATATCCTCCGGCCGACGGTTCCGGCGGTAACCAGCATGCTGAAGAACCCGGCCTATGCCGGAGCATTCGTCTATGGTCGCAAGCGCCAGCCGGCGGGGTCGTCGGGGCGCGTGCAGAAAAAGACAATGCCGATGTCGGAATGGAAAATTGTCGTGAAGGACAAATATCCTGCCTATGTGAACTGGGAGATCTCCGAGAAGGTCCAAGCCATCTTGCGCGACAACCGGAGCGACTATCTGCGCATCAAGGGCCGCGGGGTTCCTCGCGATGGTGCCGCCCTCCTGCACGGCATCACTTGGTGCGGGGAATGCGGACACAAGATGTTTGTGCGCTACAGGGGCGGCAGTCAGTATGTCTGTAACCACCTGCGACAGCAGTATGATGCGCCAGAGTGCCAATGCCTACGGGCCGCCCCGATTGACCGCCAAGTCGCGGCCACGTTCCTCGAAGCGGTGGCTCCGGCCGAGATTGAGGCGCTTGCAAGAGCACGTAAGATGCGTCGACACGCAGACGAGGTGGTGCATCATGCGCAAGAACAGCAAGTTCAGCGCCTGCGCTACCAGGCATCTCTCGCCGAGCGGCAGTTCAACCGGGTCGATCCAGATAATCGACTGGTGGCCAGCGAACTGGAGCGTCGTTGGGAAACGGCACTACTGGAACTGAGGCAAGCCGAGGAGGCCCTGCAGCGCATGAATGCAGTCTCACTGCCTGAGCCCGCCGGCGTCGATCGTCGCTTGCAGGCAAAGGTCGTGGCCTTGGGAGGACGGTTGCCAGCGATCTGGGCCGATCCAGCGACGCCGCGCGCAAAGCGCAAAGCGCTGCTGCGCTGCCTGATTGACAAGGTCGTTATGCGCCGCGGCGCCCCTGACCGTGTCGAGGTCCGTATCGTTTGGCGCGGCGGCGCAACAACGGAACTCATGGTCATGATGCCCGTCAATGGTCTGACCGCGTTGCCGCGCAAAAAGGAGATGGAACAACGGATCTGCGAACTGGCCGCTAGAGGCGTTTACGACGACGAGATCGCTCGCATCCTCACCGCTGAAGGCCATCGCTCTCCGCGATGTGTCGCGGCCGTTCTTCCAAGCACGGTCCAAGGCATCCGCCTTCGTCAAAACGTCAAAATCATGCAGCCGCGCAGCCGCTGGCCCAAGGTTGAAGGGCGTCTTTCCGTCATGGAGCTGGCTGCGCGACTGCACATCCCGCCGAAATGGATTTACACCCAACTGCGGCGCGGCAACCTTTTTACGTCCCATGATCCAGCTGGTCGCTACCTGTTTCCTGACGATCAAGCGGCCTTGCAGGCTATACGCAAGCTACGCGACCACCGTATCCATCAGCTCGATCTA
This sequence comes from Rhizobium sp. KNZ2-6A, assembly GCF_056755475.1. NCBI lineage: Bacteria > Pseudomonadati > Pseudomonadota > Alphaproteobacteria > Hyphomicrobiales > Rhizobiaceae > Rhizobium > Rhizobium sp. KNZ2-6A. The sequence continues at coordinate 3,488 of NZ_JBNDIC010000101.1, forward strand.
AGGGCAGATCAGCCTCAAAAGGAGGGGTATTGTTATGAGTAGTCGAGCAAATAAGAAAGCTGTGCGGCCGAGATCGCGACGGCGGCGCCCTCCATATTCGGCCAGATAAACCGGCCCTTCTCCAGCCGCCGGGTAAAAAGACAGGCGCCCAGACCATCATGCCAGATGATCTTCAAAATATCCGATCTGCGACCCCGGAAGACGAAGAGATGCCCTGACAAGGGATCATGCTTCAGAACCTCCTGCACCCGAAGCGCCAGGGAGGGAAAGCCACAGCGCATGTCCGTATAGCCCGTCGAAAGCCAGACCTTGACCCCTGTTCCCATCGGAAACGGATTCACCGCAGCGCCTCCAGTCCGCGCAGGATCCGAAGCAGCGCTTCAACGTCGACATCGCGGTCCACAATCACACGGCGACCATTCGCGCTGACAACCTCCATCCGGCAAGCGTTCGGCAATAACCCTGCGGCTGGCTCTGCCTCTGGAACAAGCAGCGCCGGGACAAAGCCACCGACAGGCGAGGCAATATCCAGTTGCCACGCTCGTGCGAGCCGCCGCCATTCATATAACTGCGAACGCGATATTCCATGTCGCCGCGCCGTCGTCGCGCACAAGCCAGGTTCCGAATAGCTCTCCGCGACAATCCGGAGCTTCATCTCTTTGCTAAAACGACGGCGTCGACCCGTATCGACAATCTCAACTCGATCCATAGCCGCACTGTCCTTATTGACGTCAATAAGGACAGTCAGTGCCAAATCCGACAATTTCTACAAGGCGGCCCACCTCGGACGCGTACGGAAAGGGAGGTCATCTGGCATATTGAAAATATTGAGTTTTCTATGGCTTCGGCTCAACCTTTTACGGACACTGCTCCTGCGACAACTTTTTGCACGAACTTTCAACCTACCCCTTTTTTTCAGGCGGAAGTGCAGAGCCGAGAGAATCAGGCGAACCTCGTCGGAGAGGCAGGAATAGTAAACGGTTTGTGCCTCCTTGCGTGTTACGACCAATCTCGTGGCGCGCAGCTTGCCGAGGTGCTGGGACAGGGCCGATTGACTGAGCCCGACCGTTCTCGCCAGTTCGCCGACACTCCATTCCTTCACGACGAGCAGCGACAACATTTGCAGTCGCTTCGAGTTTGCCATGGCACCAAGCACCATCGCATCTCGTTCGAGTTTATCGGGAACAAGATCAGGCAAGCGCGGCTTCTCCTCCCATGTGACGGTCGAGGCGGATGCATGATCCCGGCTACGACCAGTTGGAGAATGATACTGGCTCGCCGCGAACGGCTGCGACAACTATCAATTGGAAGCTGTTTGGCCAGTTAACAGGGAGTACGCTCGAGTTTCCAAAACATATGATCAGGATCTCGACCTGCAACGGCAAGCTCAGGGCTGCCGTCTGCAAGCGCATCGCCGAGGAAAAGGCTTCTTTTCCACTTGGCCGAAATCCGGTCTACCGGCTAAACAGGCCGAACGCAACATTTCACCCGCAAGCCGATCCCAGGATGGATAAGACGAAGCTGAATAAAAAAGGATCCGGAGGGAAAGCCGGATCCTTTACTTTGATCGGAGGTCAACCGATCGATGGAAGAAGCCCCACGGATTGGAACGCCGGGCTTCTCCATACCCGGCGCGAGGTAACTCAAACTTAGAAGCTACGCTCGAAGCGGAGAACGCCAGCCCACTGGTCTTCGTTGATCGAATCCCAGTTGGTGTAGGTGACTTCCGGCTCGATGAGCAGGTTCTTGACCGGCTTCCACTTGACGTTCGTGGTTGCCGAGAAGGTCTTGTTGTCGGTATAGGCGAGCTGCAGGTTCCACTTCAGCTTTTCGTTGACCGGAACGCCAACGCCGCCCCAGACAGCCCAGTCGCCCCAGCTCTGGCCGATCGAATCGCCATTCGCATACTTGGTCGTGAACCCATAAACGATTCAGTAGGCCGCGGTTTCGTTCACCCAGATTTTGGTGCCGATTGGAACCATCAGTTTGGACACACCCGGCCCCAACATGATTGGAATGAAATCCGGATTTGGCGGTGAAAGCATCTCAATGCCGCCGATAATGGTGTGAAGGGTTGACCCATCAGGTGCTTCTAGCATGACAGGCTCGCCGACTGTGATCTTCCATTCGCGCTCGCCGTGTTTCGGTATGCCAGGCGCGACGACGATGGAGCTTCGGCCAGAGAGCTCAAACGTATCCTCTATTGTTGACAGGTAGAGCATTGGTGAGAACTTGACTATTGGGGAGCGCGAGAAATCGCTTTTAAATGGCAAGGATCGGTGATTCAAGGTGATCATGAGCCGATACGATTTGACCGATTTCGAATGGCGCGTGCTGGAGCCATTGTTACCCAACAAGCCAAGGGGCGTACCGCGTGTTGACGACCGCCGTGTGCTAAACGGCATATTCTGGGTGTTGCGGTCCGGTGCGCCTTGGCGTGACCTTCCCGAGCGCTATGGCCCGCGCACCACCTGCTACAACCGCTTCGTGCGATGGCGAAAGTCCGGCGTCTGGGATCGGATGATCGGCGCGATTACCACCGTGCATGATGGCGATATCCAGATGATCGACAGTACTTCCGTTCGCGTCCACCAGCAGGCCGCGACGGCAAAAAGGGGGATCTAGATAACTGTCTCGGTCGTTCGCGAGGCGGCCTCACGACCAAAATCCATGCGCTCGTCGACGCGCAGGGTCTCCCAATTCGGCTCAGCCTAACCGCCGGGCAAAGGCATGATGGTCTAGGGTTTGTTGAGATTCAGGATTTCACGGATAGAGATATCATGATTCAAGCTCCTTTTGAGGAGTATGAGGATG
>NZ_JBNDIC010000102.1:0-6158 GCF_056755475.1 Rhizobium sp. KNZ2-6A
CCTTTTCTCAGTCGCAGAATGCCGCAACTATTTCAAAGCCGCCGGCTATGAGGCCAGATAAATGCGACACGCTTTAAGCAGCGCGCCAGATCGCGCTCGTGGTAACTTCCTCATGGCGCGTCAGAAGCTCGATGGCTATCGCGACCGGCTGCGCACCTTCGACGTCGGGGAGGTGCTGCCTGGCGTGGCGGCGGTTCCGCTTCCGGGCCACACCGCTGGACACACCGGCTATCGGCTCGATTCAGGTGACAAAAGCCTGCTGGTCTGGGGCGATATCGTTCATTTCCCGCAGATTCAGGTGCCGCGCCCGGAGGTGTCGATCGCGTTCGTCAGGATGCGCATCTCGCCGCCGACACGCGGTCGAAGCTTCTGGATTTGGTCGCTTCGGAGCGACTAAGGATCGCTGAGATGCATCTTGGCGAGCTCGGTTTCGCGCGCATTGAGCGAAAAAGGTCGGCTTATGGTGTCGCATATGAGAAATGCGCGCGTGCCGCTGTCCGCGCGATCTGCGTTCGAAGCCACATCCGGTCCGCCATGGCACATATGGCCGGCAGCCCTGTATCGTCACCGTCATGGCCACACTCTCAAACCCAGCCGTCAGGTGACGGGCTTCGTGGATCGTTGCCGCGGCAGTTTGGCAAGATGCGGGGCTAGGATTGCAATGGCACTCATGCATCCATGTTCACGCGCTCAAAACCGCCCGCAGCAGAAAATCTCTGACATGCACCACACGAGGATGGCGCAGCGCCGTCTTGCTCCAGACGAGATAGAGCGTGTTGTTCGGCCCTGGCCGGGTCGTCGGTAGTTCAACGAGTTGCCCGGCCGCCAGAGCTTCGGCGCACAGATAATCCGGCAGCACCGTCCATCCCGTTCCGGCCCGGGCCATGCCGATCAGGATGCGCAGATCCGGCGCCGTCACCACGGCTTGCATGTCGGGGGCCTTGCCAAAGACGTGCTTGAAGAACGGACCCAACAACGGCAGTGCCTCATCATAGGCGATGCAGGACAGCCCGCACAGAAACTCCGCGGTGACGGTGCGCGCTTTGGCCCGCTCTGCTATTGCCGGAGCCGCGACCAGCATCAGGCGTTCCCGACCCAGTTCGGCGAAGCCGTGGACGCTGCCGTCCGGCGGCGACGCGGTAACAGCAAGATCGGCATGGCCCTTGTCGAGCGCCGCATAGATGCGCTCGCGGTTGCCGATCTGGATGCGTATCCGCAAACCTTCCCCCACGAGCGGGGCCAAAGCGGGGCCGATGCGGGCGGAGAGATATTCCGCCGGGCCGACCAGATGGACGGTGCCGGTCAAATGGTTGGAGCGCGCCTGCGCCGCACCCATGGTCGCTTCGATCCCGTCGAGCTGGGGGGCGATCGAACGGGCGAGATCGTCGGCAGCGGCGGTCGGGGTAACCCCGCGCGCCTGTCGGATGAAGAGCGGCCTGCCCAGCATTTCCTCCAGCGAGGCGATGTGGGCTGACGCTGCCGGCTGGGTGATGCCGAGACGCCCAGCCGCGCGGGTCAGCGAGCCGGCGCGGTAGGTGTCGAGGAAGGTGCGCAGATATATGAGGTAGTTCATGAACATATAGCCATAGTTATTTCTATGGTTGATAGCATAAGGAATGATTTTTGTCGCGATCCGTCGCGAGGCATGTTCCGGGCGACAACCGGAGTGCACTAATGAATACCCACCTCAAAATTCTTATGATTCTCACATCCAGCACCACGATGGGCGAGACCAACAAGTCGACCGGCCTGTGGTTCGAGGAATTGGCGACGCCTTATTACGCCTTCCTCGACGCCGACGCGTCGGTCACGCTGGCGTCGATTAGGGGCGGCCCGGCACCGATCGATCCCCGGTCTGCAAAAGCCAGGGGCGAGATCGAGGCCAGCGTTGACCGCTTCCTTATTGACGAGATCGCATCGAAGGCGCTGAACGAAACACTTCCGGTCCGCGCCATCGACATTTCGGAATATGACGCGGTGTTCCTGCCGGGCGGCCACGGTACCATGTGGGACCTGCCCGAGAGCGCTGAACTGGCCATGCTGCTCGGTAAGGCATGGGCGGATGGAAAGGTCATTGCCGCTGTCTGCCACGGCCAGGCCGGACTGGTGAACGTCAAGGACGAAGATCGTATTCCGCTGGTGAGCGGCCGCCGCGTCACCAGCTTCTCCGATAGCGAGGAACGCGCCGCTGGACTGGACAAGGCGGTACCTTTCCTGCTGGAAACCTGCCTGCGCGAGCTGGGTGTTCGTTACGAAAGCATCACCGATTTCCAGCCCTTCGCCATTGCCGATGGTCGGCTCGTTACCGGCCAGAACCCGGCGTCCTCCGCTCTGACCGCCAGGCCGGCGCTGGAAGCGCTGAACGGCGAGGAAGTACGATGAGCGCCCAGCAGAGGAGCGACCCCAGATCGCAGGCTGCTCGCATCCCGCTGGTCATCTATATCTTCGCGCTCTCTGCCTTCGCTCTGGGATTCACTGAATTCGTCACCATCGGTTTGGTCTCTGACATCGCCGCCGACCTGAAGGTGGATGTCGGTCAGGTGGGCACGGCCGTCGCCGCCTATGCTATCGGCGCGACCATCGGCGCCCCGATCCTGACGGCGCTGGCCGCGAGTTGGAGCCGCAAGCACCTTCTGCTGGCGGCAATGATCGTGTTCACCATTGGCAACTTCCTTGTCGGCCTGTCCGGATGTCTCCCTTCGTTACTTGCTGCCCGGTTCGGATCGGGGCTGGGCCATGGTGTGTTCCTCGCCGTTGCTTCCAGCGCGGCAACGCGGTTGGTAGCCCCGGAGAGGGCGGGAAGTGCGGTTGCCGTGGTTTTCGGCGGGCTGACGCTGGCGCTGGCCTTTGGCGTGCCGATCGGCACTTTCCTGGGCGGCATCTGGAGCTGGCAGACCATCTTCATGGGCGTGGCGATCTGCGGCGCGGTTGGCGTGGCCGGTCTGCTCCTTTTGATGCCGAACGCGCGGGATGGCGGTGAGCCCCGCGACGCCATGCACAATCTGCTGGCGCTGATCGACCGCCGCTTGCTCGTCGCGGCGTTCGTCACCGTATTGGCTTATACCGGGTCCTTCTGCCTGTTCTCCTACATCTCACCGCTGCTGATAGAAGTGACCGGCATGAACGCAACATGGGTCAGCACGATGATGTTGGTCTATGGCGTCGCGGCGGCCATCGGCAATGTCATCGGCGGGCGGATGACCGACAAGCTCGGCCCCGACAAAGCGGTGATGATCGTCCTGATTGGCCTGGCGATCGTGCTAGCGGCGATGTGGCCGACGGTGGATTCCGTTCCGGCCATGGCGGTGCTGATCGCGGTGCTCGGTGCGCTGACCTATGCGGCCGTGCCCGCCATGCAAGCCCGTGTCATTGGCATCGCAGTGCAGCACGCACCTAAGGCACTTGCCGCCGCCGCCGGGCTCAATATCGCCGGGTTCAACTCCGGCATCGCGCTCGGCTCTCTGATCGGCGGCGGCGTGATCAGCGCGTTCGGATTGACCGCGACCGCCATCGTCGGTGCGGGAGCGGCAATCGCTGGAATCGTAGTGTTGACGCTTCAGAAAGGGAAAAGCGGCTGATCGCGTTCGGCGCATCATTCCCTGCACCTCACTTCTCATGTCTCCCAGGGCGGGTTGCGCCAGAGCTGGGCGAGGAAATCGCCGAACGCGCCGATCCGCTTCGGCACGGGTTCGCGCTTCGGCCGCACGAAGCTGATCGGGCTGGCCTCTTCCTCCCAGCCGGGCAGGACATGGACGAGACGGCCAGCGCGCAGGTCGTCCGCCACATCCCACAATTCCCGGAGCGCCACGCCGAGACCGGCGATGCACCATGTTCGCAGCGTATCGCCACTGTCGGTCGCAAGGTCGCTCGATACGGCGATCTCCTGGGCCTCGCGATCCTTGCGCAGCGTCCAACTGTTTCGTCCGAGCCCCGGATAGGAGAACAGCAAACATGTATGGTCCGCAAGGTCAAGGGGCTGCGCCGGGGTTCCGTGCCGTTCGAGATAGTCCGGCGCGGCGACGAGAATGCGCCGGTTTTCGGCAAGCCGACGTGCGATCAAGCGTGAATCGGCCAGCTTCGCCACGCGGATCGCCACGTCTATGTCGCCGGTATAGAGGTCCACCATGCGATCCGTCAGGTGCAGTTCGAAGCCGACCTTCGGATGCTGCTTGCGAAAAGCGGCCGTTGCCGCCGCGACATAGCGGCTGCCGAACGGAACTGGGGCCGTCACGCGGATCGTGCCGGTCAGTTCGCCCGATCCAGCGCGCGCGATCTCGGCGGCCTCATCGAGCAAGGCGAGAGCGACCCGTGCCCGCTCGGCCACAGCCCTGCCTTCCTCGGTGATCTTCAATTGGCGCGTGTTGCGCTCGAACAGGGTCGCGCCGAGCTGCCGTTCCAGCCGGGCGATCTGCTTGCTCACCGTAGTGGGCGCGAAGTCCATCGCGCGGGCAGCGGCCGAGAAGCTGCCGCAATCAGCCACGCGAACGAACACCGCCAGATCGTCGAGGTTACGAACCATTTCTTCCAAAGCGCCATAAGTATTCCCCCATTATGCACCTTTATGACTATGCAGGCAAAGCCCAAAGTGCCGCCGAATCAATTGCGCCCGCCGGTTTCCGATGTCCCGCAAGGAGAAGGCGGGCCTGTCTGGAAAGGTCGGCCCATGCCTCCCGCCATCTATATTTTCTCGCTCTGCGCCTTCGCCGTCGGTTTCACCGAGTTCATCACCATCGGCCTCGTCTCGGCGAAGGCTATTTTCTTACCGCCACAATGATGCGGTGGTTCTGGCGTCACTATCTTCCCTTTGGTGTTGACGGTCTTGATCCTCGGATCAGCCCGTTGCTGGCCAGTAACCTCGTCGGCTTGCCGTCCGCCACGGTCTTTACCGCAGAGATCGACGTGCTGCGCGACAAGGGAGAGGACTATGCGCGTGCGCTCGAACGCGCAGGCGTGCCGCTTTTTCTGAAGCGTTGGGACAGTTAGATCCACGACTTCACCCTACTCCACAGTTCTGTGGACGATGCCGACGTGGCGCTTCGCGAGGCCGCCACGGCGTTACATGGAGGTTTCGGATGGCGGATGCGGCGGCGGAGCCTGGTCACGCGAAGACAAGGAGCGCCTCGTCGCTGCCTGCTTTGAGCCGGACGCGGTTATCTCTGAGATTGTTCGCGCGGCCGGTATCCATGTCAGCCAGTTGTTCCGTTGGCGCAAGGAGCTGTGCCGGATCGAGGAGCCGAAGACCGAGACGGCAACCACGTTAGTGCCGGTGATCGTGTCCGAGACCGCGCCGGCAGTCTCTCCCGTTCAAACGGAACCGCCCACCACATCCCATCCTCGTCGGAAGCGTAGCGATGTAACGATTGAGCTGGGTCGGGGCAGACGCGTACGCGTGGATAGCGATATCGACACGGAAGCGCTTGGCCGGATTCTCGATGGCGTATTGGGTCGTCGATGATCCCGGTCCCTGCTGGTGTAAAGGTCTGGCTGGCGACAGGCCATACGGACATGCGCAAAGGCTTTCCGGGTCTCTCGTTGATGGTACAGGAGGCGCTCAAGCGCGACCCGATGTGTGGGCACCTGTTCGTATTCCGCGGCCGCGGTGGCCAACTACCGACATTCTGCATACGTTTCTCGCTTTTCGACGATTGCCTATCCTTGGCACCCGCTGTTGGTGCAGGTCTCGCCGTTCAGGCGTGGCAAGAGTTTAAGCTGCATCTACACGGATGAGCGTCCAGATCCGTGCCGCGAACTGCCGAATTGGATGTTCGATCAAAGTTATTGCACCACCATGGCGATAGGGCTGCCCCAGATCAGCATCGCCGGCCTCAACGAGTTGGCAGCGGCGCTGGCATCGTTCGACGCGACTCGCTTACGAGGCGCAAAATTCCGTCCTTCGAGGAAGAAGGAGAAGGCTTGGCCATGTCGCGCTCGAAATCCTCGAGCTCTTCGTCAATCTCGTCGACTTCAGGACCGGCAGGCTCGACCCCTCGCTCGACTTCATGATGGCCAGGCTCAGTCGCTCGCGCGACGCGATCGTGCGCGGCCTGAAGGCGCTGCGCGCCCATGGCTTCCTCGACTGGATCCGGCGGTTCGTGCCGACGGGCAATGACGGTCCGGGACCCCAGGTTCAGCAGACCAGCAATGGCTACCGCCTGTCA
>NZ_JBNDIC010000103.1:0-5397 GCF_056755475.1 Rhizobium sp. KNZ2-6A
CAGTTCCATCCGGCGGCGAATTTCGTCCGCCATATCGGAAACCGCATTGGCCGGCGCATCATCATGGTGCCTTATCTACTCGATCTGCTCGATCGCAGCTTCGACAAGGCTGGAAATCGATGGAAATGCACCTTCCTCGACCATCTTTTCCGCAAGGCGGAGATGGTGCTCGGACAATGTGATTTCGGTTTTTACGTTCATTGTCTTTTCCAAGGCAGCGCAAAGACGCATAGCGCTATCTATACGTCATCTCTTGACCCTTGTCTCCTATCGTGGCACCTGTCGCGCCACCCTACACCAAGCAGATAGTAGCTGATCCCATGACTGCCAACGTGCCCGACCATATGAACCCGAAGCGCTCGTTTCAGGCGCTGATCCTGACGCTGCACAATTATTGGGCCGACAAGGGTTGCGCGGTTCTGCAGCCCTATGACATGGAAGTCGGTGCCGGCACGTTCCATCCCGCGACTACGCTGCGTTCACTGGGTCCGAAGCCTTGGCGGGCCGCCTATGTCCAGCCGTCGCGCCGTCCGTCTGACGGCCGCTATGGCGAAAACCCGAACCGCCTGCAGCACTATTACCAGTATCAGGTCATCCTGAAGCCCAATCCGCCTAATCTGCAGGAGCTTTATCTCGGCTCACTGAAGGCGATCGGCCTCGATCCGCTGCTGCACGATATCCGTTTCGTCGAGGACGATTGGGAAAGCCCGACGCTCGGCGCATGGGGCCTCGGCTGGGAATGCTGGTGCGACGGTATGGAAGTCTCGCAGTTCACCTATTTCCAGCAGGTTTGCGGCATCGAATGCGCCCCCGTCGCCGGCGAGCTGACCTACGGTCTCGAGCGTCTTGCCACCTATGTCCAGGGCGTCGACAGCGTCTATGACCTGAACTTCAACGGCCTCGAGGGCGAAGACAAGATCACCTATGGCGATGTCTTCCTCCAGGCCGAGCAGGAATATTCGCGGCATAATTTCGAATATGCCGATACCGAGATGCTGCATCGCCATTTCATCGATGCCGAGAAGGAATGCCAGGCATTGCTGGCTGCCGGCGCCCCCGGCGACAGCGAAAACCATCGCCTGCACAAGTGTGTCTTCCCGGCCTACGACCAATGCATCAAGGCGAGCCACGTCTTCAACCTGCTCGATGCCCGCGGCGTCATCTCGGTGACGGAGCGCCAGAGCTACATCCTGCGCGTGCGCACGCTCGCCAAGGCTTGTGGCGAGGCCTTCCTGCTGACGGACGCCGGCGGCATCAACTGGAACCAGCAGGCTGCTTGAGACAAGCTTCCCCAGGATTGGGCATCGCCAGTCTATCTTGTCACCGGGCCGCCGTTAAAGCCGGGTGACATTGGCGTGAAATCTGCCTACAGCGCCGCGCGTCATATGTGACGCGCAAAGGTCGCTGTAGCACTTTAAATCTGCTGCATAATTTTATCCTTAAATCGATTCCGATTTAAGGAATTATGCAGTAGTGTCCCTTGGGTTGCAGTCGCCACGGGGGATTTCAGATGCTTATTCTTCTCGCGATCATAGTGCTGGCCGCGCTCTATGTCGTCTTCGCCTATAATGGGCTCGTCCGCGCACGCCAGGTGGCGGAGGAGGCCTGGTCCGGCATCGACGTGCAATTGAAGCGCCGCGCCGATCTCATTCCCAATCTGATCGAGACGGTCAAAGGCTATGCCGGCCATGAACGCCAGACCTTGGAAGAGGTTGTCGAACTGCGCAACAAGGCGCAGGCCGTACCGGCTGGGGATGTCGCCGCCCGAGGTCAGGTGGAGGGCTTGTTGTCGCAGGCACTCGGCCGCGTGATCGCGCTCGCGGAAGCCTATCCCGATCTCAAGGCCAATACGAACTTCCTAGAATTGCAGCGCTCGCTGGAGGGCTTGGAAGGCGAAATCCAGATGTCGCGCCGCTATTACAACGGTGCCGCGCGCGAGCTGAACGTCAAGGTCGAGACCTTCCCGAACAATCTCATCGCCGGTCCCTTCGGCTTCGTCAAGAAGGCCTATTTCGAAATCACCAACGAAGCGGATCGCGCCGTTCCCACGGTAAAGTTCTGAGATTTCCGCTATCGGTTTTACATGTGAGGCGGTAAAGGATGCCGACCGCCGGCCATCGGCCGCCTTCCTGACTGACCAAAGAGAATGATGATGGGTAGAGCCAAACTCACGATTATCCCGCCGGGCAAGCCTTTGACCGGACGCGCCATGCCGCCGGGATCGAAGTCGATCACCAACCGCGCATTGCTGCTCGCCGGCCTCGCCAAGGGCACGAGCCGGCTGACCGGCGCGCTGAAGAGCGACGATACCCGCTATATGGCCGAAGCGCTGCGCGCCATGGGCGTTGTTATTGACGAGCCCGACGATACGAGCTTCATCGTGACCGGCAGCGGCAAGCTGAAGGCGCCTGCAGCTCCTCTGTTTCTCGGCAATGCCGGCACGGCGACGCGCTTCCTGACGGCCGCAGCCGCGTTGGTGGAAGGCAAGGTGATCGTCGATGGCGATGCCCATATGCGCAAGCGGCCGATCGGTCCGCTCGTCGACGCGCTGCGCTCGCTCGGCATCGATGCTTCGGCTGAAACCGGTTGCCCGCCCGTGACCATCAACGGCACCGGCCGTTTCGAGGCAAGCCGCGTTGAGATCGATGGCGGCCTATCCAGCCAATATGTCTCGGCGCTCTTGATGATGGCTGCCGGCGGCGACCGCGCCGTCGATGTCGAGTTGCTTGGCGAACATATCGGCGCTGTCGGCTATATCGATCTCACGGTTGCGGCCATGCGCGCTTTCGGCGCCAAGGTCGAGCGTGTGAGCCCGGTCGCCTGGCGCGTTGAGCCGACCGGCTATCATGCGGCCGACTTCGTGATCGAGCCGGATGCCTCCGCGGCGACCTATCTCTGGGCAGCCGAAGTGCTGAGCGGCGGCAAGATCGATCTCGGCACCCCGGCGACGGAATTCTCGCAGCCGGATGCCAAGGCCTATGACCTGATCTCGAAATTCCCGCATCTTCCCGCCGTCATCGACGGCTCGCAGATGCAGGATGCCATCCCGACGCTTGCGGTCCTTGCCGCCTTCAACGAAACACCGGTGCGGTTCGTCGGCATTGAGAACCTGCGCGTCAAGGAATGTGACCGCATCCGCGCGCTGTCGAGCGGCCTGTCGCGAATCGTTCCCAATCTCGGCACGGAAGAGGGTGATGATCTGATCGTCGCATCCGATCCGAGCCTCGCCGGCAAGGTCCTGCCGGCGGAGATCGACAGTTTCGCCGATCACCGCATTGCCATGAGCTTTGCGCTCGCTGGCCTGAAGATCGGCGGCATCACCATTCTCGACCCCGATTGCGTCGCCAAGACTTTCCCGTCCTATTGGAACGTGCTGGCGTCGCTGGGTGTCGCTTACGAAGACTGACGCTCCGCCATCTTAAGAGAAGGCCGAGCGCAGACGTATTTCTGACGTGAAGCGGCGCCGGCAGCAACGGCGCCGTGGCCATCCTTTGGGGGAGTGATGACACGGCTTTGCGGATTCTTACTTGCACTGTACCTTCTGCTTTGCGCAACGGCGGCAACGGCCGCCGAACTCATCACCAGTTTCGATCAGGCGATTGACCTGCACCGCGACGGCTCCATGCGGGTTGTCGAGACGATCTCCGTGAATGCGGAGGGGCGTGATATCCGCCGCGGCATCTTCCGGGATTTTCCGCTGACAATGACCGATGCCAGCGGCCGCGAGATCGAGGTGGATTTCAAGGTCGTGTCCGTCGAGCGCGATGGGCAGCCGGAGGATTGGCATAGCGAGCGCATCAAGGGCGGTGAGCGCATCTATATCGGCAAGGCCGACCGAAGCCTCAACCCAGGCCCGCATTCATTCCGCCTGACCTACGACACCAATCGTCAGATGCGCTATTTCGGCGATCATGACGAGCTCTATTGGAACGTGACAGGCAATGGCTGGCTGTTCCCGATCGTCAATGCCAAGGCGACCGTGACATTGCCCGATGGCGTCGAGCCCCAGCAGCTTGCTTTCTTCACCGGGCCGCTCGGCGCCAACGGCAAGAATGCAAGCGCCAGCGCTAAGGGTAATACGGTTACCTTCGTTACGACCCGGCCGCTCGCCACGGCCGAAGGCCTGACGATCGCCATCAAGCTGGCGAAAGGGGCAATCGCGCCGCCGAGCGCCAGCCAGCAATGGGGCTGGTTCCTTCGGGATCATCTCGATACGACCATCGCCATCGGTGGGCTGATCCTGCTGTTTGCCTACTACATGCGCAGCTGGATCGCCGTCGGCCGCGATCCCGCGCCCGGTGTCATGGTCCCGCGCTGGGACCCGCCGGAAGGCATCTCGCCGGCACTGATCAATTATATCGACAACAAAGGCTTCGCCAGTTCCAGCTGGACGGCATTCTCGGCGACGGCGATCGATCTCGCCGTGCGCGGCTATGTCATCCTCGACGACCTGAAGGAAAAAGTGGTCATCCGACCCTCAGGCAAGGCAGGCAGCGATCTCGGCGGCGGCGACAAGGTGATCATGCAGGCCGTCGGGCCATTCTCTCCGCTCGTTATCGACCAGGAAAACGGCGAGGCGGTGCAGCGGCTCGGCTCAAAGTTCCGTAGCGCCATCGAGCGCAATCATCGCGGCGAATATTACAAGGCCAATGCGCTCTATGTCATTGCCGGCATAGCGCTCTCGATCCTCATCCTGGCTTCCATCGTCATCTTCGGTCGCCTGCATGAAAATGCCCTGCCGCTCATCATCGTGCCGGGCTTCCTGTCGATTTTCGTGACGCTCTTCGCCAGCTCGATCGGCCGCAGGTTCCGCAGTCGAAATGCCGGCCTCGCCCAGCGCATTCTTTCCGTCCTGATCTTCGCCTTTTTCGGCTTCGTCTTCGTATCCATTGCCGTCAGTAGCTTTGCCGCCGCCGTCATGCCGCTCTGGGAGGCGGGTCTGCTGCCGCTGATGGCCGGCATCGTCGGCATTTTCGCACTGAATGTCGTCTTCTATTTCCTGATGGGAGCGCCGACACCGCTCGGGCGCAAGATGATGGATGGCATCGCCGGTCTCAGGCAATATCTGACCTTGGCCGAACGCGACCGGATGAACATGCAGGGCGCGCCGCAGATGTCGCCGCAGCATTTCGAAAAGCTGCTGCCCTATGCGGTCGCGCTCGGCGTCGAAAAGCCCTGGTCTAGCGCTTTCGAGACTTGGCTCGCAACGGCCGCCGGCGCAACCGCGGCGGCTGCCTATGCGCCGGTCTGGTACTCCGGCAATTTCAACCCCGGCAATATCGGCGGAACCATCGGCGACTTCTCCTCCTCCATGGCATCCACCATCGCCTCGACCATTCCCGCACCCGTCTCCAGCTCCTCCTCAGCCTTCGGCGACGGGGGAGGCGGTGGTGGAGG
>NZ_JBNDIC010000104.1:0-4981 GCF_056755475.1 Rhizobium sp. KNZ2-6A
TTGCCGCCGATCGAAATGACGGCCTCATCGAGATGCCACTTGTCGCCGAGCCGACCGGAAGAACGTCGACGGATCTTATTGGCAAAGATTCGCCCGAATTTCTCGGCCCACAGCCGAACTGTCTGATGCGAGACAATGATGCCGCGGGCGGCTAGCATGTCCTCGACCATTCGCAAGCTGAGTGGAAACCGAAAATAGAGCCATACGGCGTGGCCGATGATTTCGGCGGGAAAGCGATGGCGGCGATAAAGGGGATCTCGGTCGGTCATGGCGGAACATCGCACATTGAAGTCCAAGCTTCGTTAACATTACGATGCCCGGATAGGACAGACGTTTCCTTGAGTGCCGTTCCCGCTATTGTCGTCGATGATCTTCGCAAGCGCTACGGCACCGATTTTGTAAAACGTCGAGATGAGAAAGCGAACTTCATCGTGTAACAAAACCATCAGTCTCTGCGTAATTGTCATGTTCGACACAAACCCAACCTCGTTGTTCAGATGAATTAGGTTGGGATTTGCCCAAGGAGACAGAAGATATGTTCACCGCCGTGAAGAGCCCAACAATCGTCGCGTCTTGCGCCAACACATAGGGAAGAAGGCTCAAACGCCTGCTCACCATGCTGAGCGCTCCGCCGGCGCAGTCGGACTTGTCCCAGAAAAGCTCTGCGACGGGTCCGACCTTCCCGAATACGAGCTTTCCCGCCCCGGTCCTAGGCAACCCGGCATCACCTCAATCAGCCACATCAATACCTTTACCCGTTGCGGCCGGACGTCTTCGGCCCGACTGCAAAATGAGAAGGATACGTATCCGATATGAACCCGAGTGATTTTCGCCGCCACGGTCATGAACTGATGGAGTGGATAGCTGACTACTACGAGAATATTGAGACGCGGCCCGTGCAGCCGCCGACAAAGCCCGGGGACGTCAAAGCACTGCTGCCGGGCTCAGCGCCGGATCAGCCAGAACCCTTCGAGAGGATCATCAGCGACCTGAACTCGATCGTGTTGCCCAATGTCACGCATTGGCAACATCCCGACTTCTTTGGCTATTTTCCTTCGAACTCGCTGGGTGCGGGGATCCTTGGAGAGCTAGTCAGCACGGGCCTGGGTGTGCTTGGCCTTTCCTGGCAGGCGTCACCCGCTGTCACAGAGGTCGAGGAGGTCGTTGTCGACTGGTTCCGACAGATGGTTGGTCTTTCCGCAAACTGGATGGGCGTCATCAATGACACCGCATCCACGAGCACGCTGGTATCGCTGTTGTGCGCGCGTGAGAGAAGCACAAATTATTCGATGACCCGCGACGGGTTTCAAGGAGATGATCAAAATCTCATTGTCTACACCTCAGCCAGCGCTCACTCCTCGGTCGAAAAGGCGGCCCTGCTAGCGGGATTTGGGCGCCTGAATGTCAGGCATATCGAGGTGGACGAAACCTTCTCGATGCGAGCAGATCTGCTTGAGCAGGCGATCGCGCTCGACAAGCTCAATGGGAAGCAGCCGTGTGCAGTTGTTGCGGCAATCGGTGGGACAGCGACGACATCGATTGACCCACTCTCGCAGATAGCGTCGATCGCACGCAATCACAGTGTGTGGCTTCATGTGGACGCTGCAATGGCTGGCAATGCGATGATCCTACCGGAGTGTCGCTGGATGTGGGCTGGAATCGAGCTTGCCGACAGCCTCGTCATCAATCCCCACAAATGGCTTGGGGTGCCCTTCGACTGCTCTCTCTATTTCGTTCGCGATGAGCAGCATCTGCAAAGGGTCATGTCGACAAACGCGAGTTACCTTCAATCAAGAGTCGACAGTCTGGTTCGCAATCTCCGCGACACCGGGATCCCCCTTGGCCGACGTTTCAGAGCCCTGAAACTTTGGTTTTTGATCCGAGAGCAGGGCGTGTCTCGCCTTCAATCTCGATTGCGCCGCGACCTCGATCTGGCAAAAAGCCTTGCGGTCGAGATTGCAAGCACGCCCGATTGGCATCTGGTAGCGCCGGTAAACCTTCAGACGGTGTGCATCAGATATCAGCCGGAGAATGTTCCGGAGGAGCGGCTGAACGATTTTACGCGTGCCTGGGCCGAGGAGGTCAACGCTTCAGGCGAGGCATTTGTCACTCCGGCGGCAGTGAATGGTCGTTGGATGGTCCGGATTTCGATCGGAGCTCCAACTACAGATGAAGTCAATGTGAAGCGTCTTTGGACCCTGATCCAGAAAATCTCCGCAGCCAAAGCTCATGAGTTCGGGAGTTAGGACCTCTCATGGCAACGAGAGATCTTTTTGGCAAGGTGCCGCTGATGCAACTGCTCAGCGCGGCCAACACACCTGACGGCGAAATCCCAGTCGAGCGCGTCAGAGGGGAACGCTGGGCAGAAAGAGACGGCGATTACGCGCGCCGTTTTGCGCTCTTCAACGGGTCTTGAAGCAAGACGCCGTTCAAAGTGTCCATCGCAGTAGTGAAAAAAACGGAGGTCGTGGGGCGGGGCAGGAGGTCGGGTCGCTCACCCCGTATGCATGGAGGGACCAGTCCAACTTCAGTCCACTTTTCAACAAACAGAAAGAAGAAGATGGTTATGAGCAACGTTCAAAATTAGCCAACTGCTATTCACCGCCAGACGCGTGGCAAGTTCATTCTCTGGACCGTCGCGGCCTTCGCGGCATGGCTCAGCACGGCGTTGGCGCTGGAGGTTTGGGTCATGTTTGCCGGGTTTATTGCGTGGTTCACCCGACCGCCCTCGCTGGCCAACAGTCTTTCCGCCATGTTGTGCCTGTGGCTCAGCCTTGGCATCGGCGGTGCATCTGGAGTTCTCACCGGTGCGCTTATCCCGTCGCTCGGACACCTAGCCCTTCCACTGGTTGTCTTTCTTGTCGCGCTTCTAATCGTCCGTGCGCGCACGCAGCGCCTTACAAGCAATATGCTATCCTGGTTCCTTGGCATGGCACAGGGTCCGGGCAAGATCGAGTGCGTGGTTCTGTGCGAGGCTGAGATCTGACATGTGAGGCTCCATCCGGTGGCGGGGCAGATTCCCGCACGATGGTGCCCGTTCGATCCGGGCGCGGCCGCGGTCAACTCGCAGGCGCAGCCAGAGAAGTCGCAGCACCTGCGAACCCCTTGTGGGTTGACCGTCCAAGGCCGGGACTGGATTAGGGACGCGCCACCGCGCCCGGATGATATGTCGTCCCGCCATGGATTGTCCTACTTAGAGCCAGGGCGTCGCCCATCCAGCCTGACGACCTTCACAACACTGGTTTGTGAAGGTGCGGTTTCGAAGAGGTCGCCAGCAGAGGGGAAGGCCGTGATTGAAGCGGCCACACCCCTCTAACGTGGCAAGGCGGAGCGGTTCAAGACTGCCAAGTCGGATGCCGCACTGCCCCTTAATGGTTAAGGATGATGACCTGAGTGGAGTTCCTTCAGGCCCTCCTCCATTGATACAACAGGTGCATAACCCAGTTCTCGCCGAGCTTTGTCGATGTCGAACGACACTTCAACGGCGGACGTTGCGTAGGCCTGCATTGTTAGGGG
This sequence comes from Rhizobium sp. KNZ2-6A, assembly GCF_056755475.1. Taxonomy (NCBI): domain Bacteria; kingdom Pseudomonadati; phylum Pseudomonadota; class Alphaproteobacteria; order Hyphomicrobiales; family Rhizobiaceae; genus Rhizobium; species Rhizobium sp. KNZ2-6A. The sequence goes on from NZ_JBNDIC010000104.1 coordinate 3,517, forward strand.
CGGTACGATCCGCCCCCCCGATATTTTTCCAAGAAACTCGCCGACGGCAGCGACGGTGCGGACGGCAAAACGCGGCACAGTCTTCTGAGGGACATCGAGCCCTTGTGTCCCAATCAGAGCGGAGACGATGGTGCGGAATATCACCGGCTCTCCATCCGAGATGAAATACACCTGTGCGCCGCGGCCACGGCTGAGAGCGAGATCGACGGCATGACATATGCGTTGTCGATGTGAGGTAAGTTCCACCTGCGATCCAGGCGAACTTTCCTGAACGGACCGCTTCCAAAAGCGTTGGCAATGCCGTCGTGTCGTCACGGCCCCAGACAAACCGCGGGCGCAGCACCACGACGGAAAAATCAGGACTATCGTACGCGAGTGCCATGCGCTCGGCCGCTGCCTTGGTGCGGGAATACGGCTGCTCCAACCACAAGAGCAAGCTGCCGGTCGATGGTCTTGGCGGCGCCTGCTGCACCAACCAGAAGACCATTCTCCGCAAGAACCTGGAGGATCGGGTGCTGTCCTGCCTCCCCGCCGCCTTCTTCGGCATGGGCGTGTTCGACGACGTCGCCGGACAGGCTCGCCAAAACCTCGAGGCCTCGATCCGGAACGAGCCCGACGAGCGCCAGCGCATTTCCCGGGAGCTGAAGGCTGCCGAACAGGAACAGCGCCAGATCATCCAGCAGATCAGCGATCGCGCGGCCGAGGGCCGCCCTCGCTTGGCTGCGCTCGACGATATGCTCGACAAACTTGAGGAGCGCCGTGCCAGCCTTGAAGCGCGTCTGAAGCAAACGCCGGCGGAGGAAGATTTCGGGGAGAAGATCAGGAAGCTGAAGGCAGAGGTGAGCCGGCAGGCCGTCGAGCTGATCATCAACTCCGCCTTCTATTACATGCGCGAACACGCCGATACCGAGACAAAGCAGCCCTTCATCAATATCGTGCGCCAGTTCATCCGGAAGGTCGTGATCGGCAAGACACCGGGGCCACCAGCCGGCATCAATCGAAGTCCACGGCCGGATCGCCTCGATCCTCGCCGCCATGGAAGCCGCAACGATCATGGAGAAGCAGTTCGAGGCGCTCAAGCAGCGCGACTATCTGGAGAAGCTTCGCGCCGGCGAACTGGAGAGTGAGGCCAAAAAACAAAAGCTCCTCGACGCTTACGCGGAGGAGCTTTCTTTGAAACGACTTGAATGGCAAAATATTCAAGTCTCAGTGGTTGCGGGGGCAGGATTTGAACCGTTCGTTGCTTCGAACAGTCCACTGGACTGTCCGATCGAGCTGCAGCTCGAGCGCGCCTCACCCTTCAGGTTATGGTCCGTAGGACGAGGATCTAGCATCGCCATTGAAGATGAAGTCTTCGCGCCAGCGATAGGGGTCTTGGAGAGGGAAGATTGGTTGCGGGGGCAGGATTTGAACCTGCGGCCTTCAGGTTATGAGCCTGACGAGCTACCGGGCTGCTCCACCCCGC
>NZ_JBNDIC010000105.1:0-4621 GCF_056755475.1 Rhizobium sp. KNZ2-6A
ACCTTCCTCAACGGCAACCGCACCGTCGTCTTCCCAGCAAGCCCAGGCTCCTATGCTTCCGAACGCATGGGGTGAGGCGCGGGGGCGCGATTTCGCCAACTCCCTTTTCTTTTTGCCTCTAAGCACGATTTGATACCGCCGGTATCGAATCGTTCCGGAGATCCCCGGAGATCAAGGAGAAGAGAGGACATGTCATTCCATCGCAATGGAACGCTGCTGCTGGCGGCGTTCCTCCTGTGGGCTCCGGCATCTCATGCTGAAACAACGGAACAGGACCCCTCCAAGATCGATTTCGCCAAGCTGATCGAATGCACGACCTATGACGTGCCGAGCTATAACGAATTCGCCATGTGGTTGACCGGGCCGGAAAGCGCCAAGGCTATGAAGCTGTTCGGCATCAGCGAACTGCCGTCAGACAATCCCTTTCTGCGGGAATTCCAGCTTTCAGCGCCGATAACCGTCTTCGGACGTCAGACGAACAGGATTGCCTTCGCCTCTACCGGGCCGCTCGCCGTCCTCGACGACGCCGATCCGCATCCCCTGGCGAAACAGCTCGGCGTGACGGCTGCGGTCGACCGGCCGAACAAGTTCCTCGGAGAAAAGGAAATCCTGTCGCGCAAGGACCGGCAGGAAAATTCCGACACCGTGCTGCACACTCGCATCTCATTGAACGTCTCGACCGATGAAGCTCATCCGGGCAAGACGCTGGCCGGCTGCAGCTATTCCATCGAGGTCGAGTAGGCGATCACGCCTGGCCGGCTGCATTCGGCCGCCTATCTTTCCGCTCATTGCGCGACCACCCTATCTGTTTTGGGTAATTTTCTTTAAGATGGAATGGTTTAGTGTCGATGCAAATGAACCATCCGGGGGATGCCATGGCCGACGCCGCGCTTGTGAATCGTATGCAGCTGCCCAGACCGGACGTGACGCCGGAGGAAGCGGCGGAGATCCTGTATGCGCATTACGGTTTGAGCGGGGCACTCACGGAACTTGGCAGCCAGCAGGATCGCAACTACCGCATCGATGCCGGCGACAATGCCTATGTGCTGAAGATTTGCCGGGCCGAATATGAGCTGGTCGAGCTCGAAGCGCAGAATGCCGCTATCCGCCACCTGCATGCCAAACCGGATTCTCCGCGCGTGCCCGAGATCGTGCCGGCGCTGAACGGCCGCGACATTCTGACCATCGCCCTCCGCGAGCAGGATTACCTCGTCCGGCTGCTCGGCTTTCTGCCCGGCCAGACGCTGACGCGGCGCAAGCATCTGCCGCCGGCTTCAGCCGCCGGGCTCGGCGCGCTGTCGGCCCGGCTTGCCCGCGATCTCGCCGATTTCGATCATCCCGGCCTTCACCGAAGCCTGCAATGGGACCTGCGCCGGGCAGGACCCGTGGCGGTTCAGCTCCTGTCGGCCATTACGGACCATGAAGCGCGGGACCGCATCGCCAAAGCGATGGTGGCCGCCGTCAAGCGCATCCAGCCGCTTGCGGGCGATCTACGCGTGCAGCCCGTGCATCATGACGTCACCGACGACAATGTCGTCAGCCATCCCGACGCGCATGGGCAGCTTGTACCCGACGGCGTCATCGATTTCGGCGACATTATTCAGGGCTGGCTGGTAGGCGATCTTGCCGTTACCTGCGCATCCCTGCTGCATCATGCGGAAGGCAACCCGTTCCATATCCTCCCCGCCATCAAGGCCTATCATGCCATCTATCCGCTGGAAGAGGTCGAGGCCAAGGCGCTGTGGCCACTGATCGTCGCGCGCGCCGTCATCCTGGCCGCCAGCACCGAACAGCAGCTCGCCATCGACCCGGACAATGACTACGTGCGCGGCAATCTCGATTTCGAACGCGAGATCTTCGATGTGGCGACCGGCGCGCAGCCGGACGTGATGGAGGCGGCGATCCTGCGGGCGATCGGCTTCGACGTCGCCCCGATCGCCACGGAAAGCTGGTCGCCACTGCTGCCTGACATCGATCCCTCGCAGATCGCCGCGATCGATCTTTCCGTCACCGGCCCGGATTTTTCCGACGGCAACTGGCAAAAGCCTGACATGGATTGGCGGCTGCTTGCCCAGACGGCGATGACATCAGGGGCGGCGGCAACCCGCTACGGCGAATTCCGCCTGTCCCTCGCCGCTCCGCTCACCATGGCGCCGCCGCAGAATTTCGCCCTGCATTGCGATATCTGCCTGCCGGCCGGCGCTACGGTTGCGGCCCCCTTCCCGGGCCTTCTGCAGCGCCAGGGGCAGCACCTCGTGCTCGCCGGCGAAGAAATAAGCCTTCATCTGGACGGCGTCGAAAGCGCGCTCGAGGATGGAGCTGCCATCGAACAGGGCACGACAGTCGGCACGATCGGCAGCGAGGGTTCGGCGATCGGAGGATTGCGCGTGCAGCTTTGCCGCGTGCCCAATCTCGTACCGCCGCTCTTTGCGGCAGCGGATCAGGTGGACGGCTGGTCGGCGATCTGCCCCTCGCCCGTTGCCCTCCTCAACGCCGCCTGCGAAGCGCAAAGGCCGGATGCGTCCGCGCTGCTGTCATTGCGCAATGCCCGCTTCGCCAAGCCGCAGAAGCACTATTACGAGCTGCCGCCGCAGATCGAACGCGGCTGGCGCGAGTTCCTGTTCGACACGCAGGGGCGCTGCTACCTCGACATGGTCAACAACGTGACGATCCTCGGCCACGCCCATCCGCGGCTGACGGGGGCGATCGAGCAGCAGTGGTCGCGGCTCAATACCAACTCCCGCTTCCATTATGCCGCCGTCGCCGAATTTTCCGAGCGGCTGGCGATGCTCGCTCCGGAAGGGCTCGACTGCGTCTTCCTCGTCAACAGCGGCTCGGAAGCAAACGATCTCGCGATCCGCCTTGCCTGGGCGCACACGGCCAAGAGGAACATGCTCTGCCTGCTGGAGGCCTATCACGGCTGGACCGTCGCGAGCGACGCCGTCTCCACCTCGATTGCCGACAATCCGCAGGCACTGACGACGCGACCGGACTGGGTGCATCCCGTCCTCTCTCCCAATACCTATCGCGGTCCATTCCGCGGCCCCGATTCCGCGCAAGGCTACCTCGACGACGTCGATGCGAAACTGAAAGCCATCGACGACAAGGGTGACGGCCTCGCCGGCTTCATCGCGGAACCTGTCTATGGCAATGCCGGCGGTATAACATTGCCACATGGCTATCTTGCCGGCGTCTATGATGCCGTCCGCCAGCGCGGCGGCCTTTGCATTGCCGACGAAGTGCAGGTCGGCTATGGCCGGCTCGGCGAACACTTCTGGGGTTTCGAAACGCAAGGCGTCGTCCCCGACATCATCACCATTGCCAAGGGTATGGGCAACGGCCATCCGCTCGGCGCCGTCATTACCCGTCGCGAGATTGCCGATTCGCTGGAGAAGGAAGGCTATCTCTTCTCCTCCACCGGCGGCAGTCCGGTCAGCTGCGTCGTCGGCCTGAGCGTTCTCGATATCCTCAAGGACGAGAATCTCCAGGAAAACGCCCGCATCGTCGGCGACCAGCTGAAGGCGGGGTTGATCGCGTTGATGGATCGCTTCCCGCTGATCGGCGCCGTGCATGGCACCGGACTTTATCTCGGCGTCGAATTCGTCCGCGACCGGGAAACATTGACGCCGGCCACGGAAGAGACGGCTGCGATCTGCGAGCGCCTGCTCGATCTCGGGGTCATCATGCAGCCGACCGGCGATCACCTCAATGTGTTGAAGATCAAACCGCCGCTGTGCCTTGCCCCGGAAAGCGCCGATTTCTTCGTGAAAGCCCTGGAGACGGCGCTCGCAGACGGGTTTTGATGCGCCCCGAAGCGCCGTTAACCATTGAGGTGTTTTAGCGGCGGGCGAATTTTAATGCCGCAAGGGCATTGTCGAATCTCGCGCCAGTTCCTATCTGTCTGTCGGTGATCGGCGAGCCGGCCGACACGGGTAGCAATGCGAAGGCATTTAACACAACCTTCCCCGCAACCCGCCAGGCCCGGAATTTTATTTTCCTGATCGTCGATATTTTGACATCTTTCGGAATATGTTTCTGAAGATGAAATTGCTATTATCCACTAATATAGTAGATAATAGTTCACCGGACCGCGGCGCTCCGTCATCGGAGTTCCAGCAAGTACAACGCCAACTGAGGAAGTGACATGCTGAATACTAAAGTCATCGCTTCGATCCTTCGGCGGTCCGTGCTTGGCAATGACCGCTCGGGCGCACTCTCCCGCCCGCGCTGTCGAATGTGACGTTCGTCCTCCCTACCGGAATCAAACAGTCAATTCGCCATATCTGCGCGTGAGTGCGCAGTGGGAGTCTATTTATGAAGAAGCAAGTTATCGAATACGCCGGCGTTCCCGTCGGCATCGTCGTTCCCGACCAGGATCGGCTCAAGTTCATCGCTGTCAAATATCATGTCCATGATCTGGACGAGCAGCGTTTCAGAAACGCGGACGAAGTGAAGCTTGCGATCCGCGATCTCCTCTCCCGTCAACAGGCCAAGCCGATCCATGTTTAATGGATCGGCTCGCCTACGCTTTTACCCAATTCAATCACCCGCCCTCGTGGTTCGAGGCTTCGGCCCCTTCGACAGGCTCAGGAGCCTGCGCGCCTCACCAGGAGCAACCATT
>NZ_JBNDIC010000106.1:0-4490 GCF_056755475.1 Rhizobium sp. KNZ2-6A
AAGAGACAGGTATTATAAATACTTATAATCATAAGTAATATTCGCGTCTAACCGAGATTTATACTTTGCAAGCAGGTCGTCAATCTATAAGGTGCTCTTAATTTCAATAAGCGCAACTTATATGCCTTTGCCCGATGCCACTGGAGATTTGCCTCTTAGTAGACAACAAGGTTTGGGCCGAGCAAACGAACGGGCCCAAGGGATGGTCAGTAAAGCCACGACAGGCGTGACGCTGCGACAGCTGCAGATTTTTCGCGAGGTTTTGCGTACGGGCTCGGAACGGCTCGCCGCGAAGGCTCTCAAGATCTCCCAGCCGGCCGTCAGCCAGCAGATCAGGCAGCTCGAGTTGGTGGTCGGCTTCGCATTGTTTGTGCGGGAGAACAATCGATTGTTACCGACGGACCGTGCCTGGGATCTGTTGCGCAGTGTCAACGGTGCGCTGCAAAGCGTCGATCGGATCGAGAAGTCGATTGCTGCCTTGCGCAACGAGGAGGAGGGATCCCTAAGTCTGGCTGTTCCGGGTGTTTTCTGTTTGAACGCCATTCCTCGTGCCATTCGTGCCGTCCGGCAGAGCAATCTCTTGTCGTTTCAAGTCAGGTCTGGCAGCTATCAACAGATCGCAGAGCACGTTCTAAACGGCAGGGCGGACCTCGGCGTTTCACGCCTGCCGCTCGACGAGCGCGCCTTCGAGTGGGCACCCGCCGCCACGGCTCGGAATGTCTGCCTGTTTCAGGCGGGGCATCGGTTAGCAGCTAAAGAGATAATTACGCCGGAGGATATAATCGGCGAGGCATTGGTGGACATAGAACCTCAGTTCGCTGCTCATCAGATGAATATCAATGCCTTGCGATATAGTGGTGTGGAGCCTGATATAGCCGTGGAGTATGATGCAAACGGCCATGATGTGGGATTCGTCGCGGTGGGCATCGGAATTTCGATCGTCAATAGCCTGATTGCACGGGAATATCGGCAGTTTGGCCTGGAGTTCCGGCCGTTTGAACCTGGCGCCGTCTATCACTATGTGGTGTTCTGGCAAAGAGGACGTCAGCTCACCAGCGGCATGCGGCAGACCATGGATGAACTGCTTTCAGTTTTCGAAACTTCGATTTAAAATTGAAGTACGCGGCGCGCGCAATGTGACCTCCGCGCTTGTGAATCGCGGGACGGTCAACGCGGTACAAAGTTCTCGCGATCGCGGTCCCGGCTCGCGATCATCGTCATGTGTCAATCATGAGTTGACGCACTTGGCGTCTGTCGTCTATAACACGACACATGGAAATCGAGAGCATCAAGCACAAGGCCCTGCGAAACCTCGTTGAAAAAGGCCGCGTGAAAGGTGTCATCGAGGCCGATCGCGTCATCGACATGATCGCATTTATCATTGCGGCTTCCGGTATTGACGAACTCGGCGTCCCGCCAAACTTTGGTTTCCACGCCCTTACAGGGGATCGAAAAGGCGTCTATGCCATGACGGTCACCAAGAACTGGCGGTTAACATTCACTTTGGCAGATGATGACACCATCGCTAATCTTGATCTGGAGGACTATCACTGATGGCTGTCAAGATCCATCCTTCGATCCACGTTCATCCCGGCCCTTGGCTCAAGCGCCAGATCGTGGAGCCGCACGGCGTCAATGTGAAGGCGCTCGCCGAGCATCTCGACGTTTCCCGCCAGAACCTGAGCAATGTTCTGAACGGCCATACCGCTCTATCGGCGGAAATGGCGATCCGTTTCGAGAAAGCTTTTGGATTGCGGGCGGAAACGCTCCTACGGATGCAGGCTGCTTATGACCTCGCGCAGGTCAGAGCCCATGAGAATGACATCAAAGTCGCACGGTTGCCAACGGCGGCATGATCTTCCCCTGCGAGAGCAGCTTCTTCCCGCCCATCCAGCGAGGAATTTTGGGCCGCTCTCGCGCGAACGGGGGAGTGGATATAAGGAAGTTGAAAGCCGATACGCTCAAGGCGAATGGGCGTCGCTGCAATCTGGGCAAATATTGATGATGAGCGTTCTAAGATCCCAATGCTAACTGCTTACGAAAAGCGCGGCGGGCGAAATGTGACCTCTGCACTTTTCGATCGCGTAATGCTCACAGCGGTATCTCACAGAGCACCGCTAAGACCTGCATTTCCATCGGATGTTGCCGAGCGTTGGTTTCCAAACCTTTATCCGAGGAATGCGGGAGCAGGGATGCAAAGACTTATCACAGATTTTATCTATAGTTGTGTGCAATCTGTGGTTGTTTCGCACGTAAGATAGATTATGGAATTGAAGCGAAATCAAAATGCCATCAAAACTCGTGCTGTCAGGCTGAACTTTTGAAGAATGTATCACCGGGCAGTTGCAGATTTCGCGCTCTATCTTCGATCCGGCCTTCGAGCATATCGAAGAGCCGGGGATCATCGGCACCCGCATCGCGGGCTTCACCGTTCGCATTCAGCGAAACCATCCGACAATCATCCGCCCGAAGGTTTGACCGCGGCCGACCGGCAAAAGGAGGTAGAGGTGTACGATACCCCATACAACTTGAGTGGCAGCTCCACCGTTTGAGTCCGTCGAGGATATCGATGAGGCAACCGTCGAGATACGCGTCGGGTATGGACGCGCCACCTCCGACGTCGACGAGGCCTAACAGGAATGGGGTGGCTTCATATTCACGACCACACGGGGCAGCTTGACGAAGAAGCGAATGATGCCGCTTTTTCCAGCCGCTTATAGATCGGAGATGTTAAGGGGAGGACCTGATTCGGCCCTTCTGAAATTTGCGCTTCTGAATCTCGTCTTACGAACCGTTCCATGCGATCGGCCGAATGAAAATTTTGCCGGGCATCTCCAAGTCGTGACGGCGTGAGCCTGTGTGCTGGCATCGACTCCTGGCGTAGCATTTGCTCTCGCTGGGAATAATGTACCGTCCTTTGACACCCTGTTTGACGATTTCTCGCCCACTATAAGGACGTTCCGTCAGCCTCGAATCCAGTCCTCACCGCCGCCCTTAAGCACGCGACTAATATTCTGATGCTTGTATTCGATCGAGCAGCGCAGCCGATCGATCACCGCCTACATCAAGCGATCATGCTCGGCCTTGCTAAAGTGCCCCCAGCGATGTCGCTCGCGAGCATTACGAAATAATCTGCAACGATCACGTCGTTCTGCGTATCCGTCCAGTCATCGAACATGGCGGCTCACGAGAAGGCCCCGACCAAGCTGGAGAGGCCGGATTATGCCAGCAACTGCGCCGGCACACCGAGCGCGGGCCCGGCCTCGGCAAGCCGCTGGTCGAGGGTATGCACCGTAGCGCCATGCTCCGAGGCGACAGCAAGATGCAGCGCGTCACCGGCGCGAAGCCCCAAGGTGTGCTGATCGGCAAACCTCGCTGCCGCGCGAAAGTGCCCGCCTGTCACGGGCAGCACCGTAAAGCTCTCGGTAACAAGCTTGTTAAACATGGCCAGTGCGGCCGCACGCTGTTCCAAGCCAATCTGTCCGGTTCGCAGCTTGATCGCCATGGCCGACGACATCTCGGTGACGGTCCAATCGCTGATCAGGAGTTGCGCCGGATCCTGTTCGGCTAGCCAAGCCTGAACGCGAGGCGTCATGGCTTCATTGGACAGCGCTGCAACGATCAGCGACGTGTCGAGGTAAAGCATCAGTAGCGATCGCCATCCCGCATCGACCGCACGAAATCAGCAGCGCTCTGGGATTGCGGCGGCATCGCTGCTGTTAGCGATTGGAGCAGCTTGGCATCAATAGGCTTGCGCGGCCATGCCACGGCGGTGAGTCGAGCGACCGGCTTGCCGTGACGGGTGATGTCGATCGAATCGCCTGCTTGGACCCGGTCGACCAGTTCGCTCAGATGGGCTTTAGCGTCCGCCAGATTGATAGCATCCATGTCGTGCTCCTGACCATATAAATAGTCATATAGCGTGTCGGGCATAAGAACTCAAGCGGCGCCTCGTTACATGCTCTTTGTGAGACTGGAGTGGTCGACAAGCCACCCGGATTGAAGGTTTTGACGGCACGTCCTTATCGCTCGCCGGCATCATGGTCACGGGCCTTTGCGCAGCGTGGGTCCACTGTTTTTGAGGTCACTCGTGTCTCCGCCTGAATCGTTTATGAAGAAATATAAGGCGATAGATACTGGCGATTGGAAGGGTCCCACACGTAGCAGTTCGGCAATATCGGGCTCTGCGAGGACGCGTGCCGGCCGCGAGCAAGGCGGTCGTTGACCAGGAGGAGCACAGCAGCACCGCGGCTCGTTTTTCAGCTCGGCCTCGAGAGCGAGCGGAGATGATGACGGCTTCTGCGGGCCCGTTCCTAGATTCTCCGCCAGCCAGGGTTGTTGGACTGAATTGATGCCACTGGCTGATATCGTCTCGTGCGTTTCTATCGGAGCAATTTCAGGAATAGGTTGACCGGCATTGTAAAGTTAACCGAGAAGAAGCCGGACAGTGACATCTGCCGCGTGCATCGCTCATGCCAGTGCGATTTTCG
>NZ_JBNDIC010000107.1:0-4123 GCF_056755475.1 Rhizobium sp. KNZ2-6A
GATCTCGTCTGGCGCACGCAGCCGTTCGCCGACAATGCCGACCTCGCCAAGATCTTCGGCGAGTTCCGGCCCTATGTGGGCCTCGATTATGGGCGGATCGCACGCCAAGCGCGCTACCGCATCGAGGGTGGCGACATGCTTGGCTGGACGGTCGGCGCCAAGCTCGCCGGCGGCAATGTCAATTTCGATATGGGTTATTCGGATGTGCTTGGCGGCACGGTCAGCAGGCGCGACGCCGGGCTCTTGTTTGTCAGTACATCAGTGAGGTGGTGATCATGCGCCGGTTATTTCCACCCTGCCGATACAGGCCTGGCAGCTTCGTGGCGATCTCGACCAACTACTATCAGATGCTGGTTGCGGCGATGACGGGCAGGGATCAGCGTGCGGGACGGGCGTGACGAGGCCGGAGACAGGGCGAGAGCATCTTCAGGAAGACCTGATTCAGGAAGGAAGGCATGAGGTTGACGCCAGCCTGCGCCCGGTCCGGTCTTGTCCTGGCCGGGCGCGCGGGCAATGGGAAGACAGGATGAACGAGATTTATTTTGAAGGCGTTCGCATCGGCACGTTGAGAAAGATCGACGGCAATCCGCTTTCGCGGCGGTGGGTCGCTCATTCCATGTATCCGAAGCCGGGGCATGAGAACACGAGATGGTTCGCCACGCGGCTGGCCGGCGTAACATGGCTGATGATGGAGCACAGACAGCGATCCAACAAAAAAGCCCCCGCACGAGACCACTGATAGCGCCCGGACGATATCCATGACCGCTCGCAATCCCCCCTCGACCCCCAGTGGACATTCCACTTGCAGTGGACGTTCCACTCGCGGTGAACGTTCCGCCCCCAAGACAGCCAGACTCGATCCGATGGAGCCGGTGATCTGGCAGAACGGCCAGATCCGTCCGCCGCGTCCGTTGGGCAAGGCCGACAAGGTGCTGAGCCGGTTCCTGCTTTCAGAGATCGAGGAGGCGTGGTCGACGAGCGTCGAGCCGCCGGCCTGCGCCCATTGCGGCAGTGTCCATACGGTGCTGCGCTACAGGGGATTGCCGCCGGGGGGCACGCCCTACTTCACCTGCAAGACATGCGGACGCGGGTTCAACCGCCGGACCGGCACCCCGATGCATGGGTTCCGGAAACGCGACAGCCTGGAACTGTTCGTGCATCTGCTTTCGCAGCAGATGACGATCGCCGAGGCGGCCAGGCTTATCCGCGTCAGCGATGCCATGCTTGCGCGCTGGGTGCGCTGGTTCTCGGACTGGCTGTTGGAGCGGGATCCATCTGGCGATCTCAGCGCTCGGATCAAGCTCGGTCTGCGGCTTTCCTATGACGGCATCGCCTGCCCGAAGTGCGGCGCGGCCGGTCAGCTGTCGGCGTACGGGTTCGGGACGCTCAAACATCACGCGAAGGGCAAGCGCCAGGTCCGGTGCGCCGGCTGCGGCAGGATATCGAGGCTGGCGCCGGCGGGCGATCTTTTAGGCCCACTACTATCAGATGCTGGTTGCGGCGATGACGGTCAGGGATGAGCGTGCGAGACCGGCGTGACGGGGCCGGCAACAGGGTGGGCTGGGAATGAGAGATAGCGGGAAGGCGCTCGGACCTGCGAGGTTCGCAAGACCCACCGGGTCATCGCTCGGGACGCATTTGCGCCAATGGGCCGCGGCGCTTCTGAGCGGTCTTCTCGTCCTCCAGCCGATGCTGGCCAATGCGCAATCAGCCACTGGGGCTGTCTCGGCCGCGGGATCGGCGCCAGGGGCCAACCGGCCGGGTGTGGGAGTTGCGGCGAACGAGAAGAACATTCCACTCGTCGATATCGTCACGCCGAACGCCAGCGGCCTGTCACATAACAAGTACGACCAGTACAATGTCGGCACGCAGGGCCTCATTCTCAACAACTTCAAGGGAGAGGTCGGCACTTCGAACCTGGGTGGAGCCACACCTGGCAACCCGAACCTGAGGACATCTGGTCCGGCCTCCGTCATTCTCAACGAGGTGACCGGTGGGAACCGGTCGGCGCTCAATGGCCCGACCGAAGTCTTTGGCGGCAGGGCCGACGTCATCATCGCCAATCCTCGCGGAATCACATGCGCGGGCTGCGGTTTTATCAACACGCCACGCGCCACTCTGACCACGGGTGTTCCCGATATCGGATCGGATGGCCGTCTCACTGGTTTCACCGTCAATGGCGGCGATGTCACCTTCGAAGGGGCAGGAGGTAACTTCGCGGCTGCTCCCGGCTCGGTCGATCTTTTCGACGTCGTCTCTCGCCAGATCCATGTGAATGCGCCCGTCCATGGCAAGACCATCCGGCTGACGGGCGGCGCCAGCAAATATGATTATGCCACTGGCGAGGCGACGGCGTTGACGGCGACGTCGGGCACGCCGGAATACGCCATCGACGGCACGGCGCTCGGCGCCATGCAGGCCGATCGCATCAAGGTCGTCGTCACCGAGAAGGGCGCCGGCGTCAAGATGAGCGGCGACATGGCCGCCAACGCCGGCGAGCTCTCGCTATCGGCCGATGGCAAGATCTCGATCGGCAATGCTTCCGCACGCGATGGCGTCACCATCACCTCGAAACAGAAGGTGACGGCCGCCAAGGTCACATCGAAACAGAAGGTCAAGGTTCAGGCCGACGGCGCGGCGACCGCGAGTGGTCGCGCTGAGGGCATCACCCTGCAGTCGGTCGCCGCCGACAGCGATATCGTGCTTACAACCGGAACCGGCCTGCTCAGTGTCGTGGGTGACGTCAACAGCGGCGCGAACGTGCAGATGAGTTCGGGCGGTGGCATTGCCGCCGGCAGCATTACGGCAAACAACGGCGCAGCGACACTTGTCGCAACCTCGGGCGATATCGCGATCGCCGGCGCCGCCATCAGCACTGGCAGTCTCGACCTGGCGGCGACGGCCGGCACGATCGCGGCCAATTCGTTGCAGAGCAACCAGGCCATCTCGCTAAACGCCGGCCTCGATATTGCTGTTGCCGGCAATGTGCAGGCGCAGGGCAATGTCAGCGCCAGCGGCCGATCGGTCTCTGCCGGCATGGTCGTCTCGGGAATTAATATTGCCGCGACCAGCGCCGATCCGAATGGCAATGTCGTACTTGGCTCGGCAGGTGATCTCAGACTGGCGGCGACAGGCGGCAATATCGCGACGGGCAATTTGCTTTCCGCCGGAGCGCTGAACGCGACGGCCACCGGCAATATGACCGTGGGCAGCCTTCGGTCCACAAGCGATCTGACGGTCGCCGCGGCGTCGCTGACCGCGAGCGGCCTCACCTCACATGGGCTGCTCACGGTCAATGCAACCACGGGCACGACGACCCCAAGCGGCCGCATTGACGTACAAGGACAGGTTCTCGCAGCGGGCAACATTCTGATCTCGGGCTCCGCGATCTCTGTTGAGGCCATCGCCTCCGGGGTCGATTTCGTACAAACGGCTGCGAACGGCGGCAATCTCGTTCTTGGCAGCGCCGGCAACACGACGTTGGCGGCCTCGGGCAACCTTTCAGCCAAAACGTTGCTTGCGGTCGGAACGATTTCCGCCACATCCGCCGATCTGACTGTCGGCAATGTCACCGGCCACCAGGCCATCACGCTGTCCGGCAGCTCCAGCCTGACAGCCACAGGTCAGGTTCTCGGTGCTGGTAAGGTTTCGCTCTCCGGCGGCACGGTCTCCGCCAACCAGGTCGTCAGTGGTCTCGATTTCGCCGCGACGCAAGCCAATGGCGGAGATATCGCAGTTGGCACGGCTGGTGACCTGACACTGCATGCGTCCGGCCATCTGACGGCCACGGCCTTGCTCGCGGCCGGGGCAATCACAGCCACGGCTGTGGATCTCAGTCTTGGCAATGTGACGGGTCATAGCGATATCTCGCTTTCGAGTGGCAACAGCCTGATCGCAACCGGCCAGATCCTCGGGGCCAACGACGTCACGCTCTCAGGCGGCGCCGTCTCGACCGGCCAGGTTGTGACCGGTGTCGATTTCGGTGCGACGGCGCGATCCCCGACAGGCGCGATCGTCATCGGCCTGGCTGGCGATCTGACGATCAACGCCGCCAATGGCGGTCGCGGCGGTATAGTCGCGGGACCATTGCTCGTCGCCGGCACGCTCAGCGTGACAGGCGGCT
>NZ_JBNDIC010000108.1:0-4108 GCF_056755475.1 Rhizobium sp. KNZ2-6A
CTTGCCGTGGTCAACGTGCCCGATCGTCCCGATGTTAACGTGCGGCTTATTGCGCTCAAACTTACTCTTTGCCATTTGAATGCTTCCTGTGAACGTAATGAATGACCCCGGCGAACCGGTTTAGTGCCGCCGTTTAAGGCTTTCATCGCATTTGCGCAAGACTTAATTGCAGGTCCTATTCCCGTCGCAGCCTGGCCGATGGCGGATGCTCCGCAGCCTTCGACTTTCATTCGCCGCGGAAGGTTCGCCGCCCGATCCGGAAAGGCAAAAAAGCATTTGCCGGTTCAGGTGTTTAGATAGGAAGGCACGGGCGAGAATTCCAGTGCGGACGGCGGAATGGAAGCATGCCTTCGGACTGAGATGGCCGTGAATGCAAAGCGCCCTCTCCGAAAGGAAAGGGCGCAAAACAATCAAGCGGCAATAAATCGTCATCTGCCGCGATGCGTTGTCCGGCGCGGCCAGCAGGTGCGGGCTTACCGAAGCTTGGCGTATGTCAATCGAGGAGATCAGCGGGCACCTTGCCGCCATTGTCCGCGAGCTTCTTCAGAAGCGCCTTATGAAGGAAGGTGTTCATCTTGGCGGAATCTCCGGCATCGCCGGTGTAACCCAGTTCCTGCGCCAGTTCCTTGCGCTCGGAAAGGCTCGCATCCATACCGAGCGCCTTCATCAGATCGACGATCGAATGTTTCCAGTCGAGCTTCTGCCCATTTTTCTTGACGGCGGCGTCGAGAATGGCGGCGATATCCACCGGAGCGGATGGCGCGCTTGTCGCCGGGGATGTAGCCGCCGTGGTCGATGAGGGGGCCGGCGTCGGCGCAGGGGCCGGATTGGCGGTCGCTGCAGTCTGTGTCGGCGCTGGAGCAGCCTTCGCTTCTCCCCAGATTGCACCCTTGATCTTGTCGAAGATACCCATTTGCGCTCTCCCGTTTCGGTTGCCAGAGCAATACTTATCGCTCGCGCGAATATAAGCAACCCTTCATGTCAATTATGCAAAGATGGCACCAGAACGAGTGCGGACATGAAATGGGCGCTGCATGCGAGGGGTAGTCGACAGGCAAACGCGGGGATCGCTCGGCTCTGAAGCGAGGCAATCAATAGGCTAACAATTTGAAAATCCTGGAGCGGGTAGCGGGAATCGAACCCGCGTATTCAGCTTGGAAGGCTGCTGCTCTACCATTGAGCTATACCCGCGCGGGTGGTCAAGATCCGGTCCGGAATGGTGGAGGGAGTTGGATTTGAACCAACGTAGGCTGAGCCAACGGATTTACAGTCCGTCCCCTTTAACCACTCGGGCATCCCTCCAGTATTCCGACTGGATCTTGCGACCAAGTTGCTCGACCGTGGCGTCGCCGCTTCGATCTGCGCCGCGTATATGACCGTACGATTTCCGTCTGTCAACACAAGGAATTGGCAAAAATGACGAAAAAATTTCAGCCTGTGGGAAAAGCCCGGCGCTGAAAGAGGCTATGCGCCCAGGAAGGCGCTGGTTATAAAGCCGCATGAGCAAAGATAGAACATCCGGCCGCTCCGGCCCTGAAAACACCGCCGACGACAAATCGGCCAAGGACACGCATTATGCCACCCTGCGTCGCGCGCATCGCGACGCCAAGCGTGAGCGCGGCGAAATCCCGACACCGGCGCCACAGAAGCGCAAGAAGGCTGGTGCCGACGATTGGAAGCCACCGGCGCTCGCGCCAGACCAGGTCTTTCTCTATGGCCTGCACACGGTCCGCGCCGCGCTTGCCAATCCCGAGCGCAAGAACATCAAGCTGTCGACGACGCAGAATGCGCTGGTGCGGCTGGAAATCGGCCCGGTCGATCAACTCGGCATCCCCGTCGAGATCGTCTCGCCGCAGGATATCGACAAAATTCTCGGTCCTGAAGCCATCCATCAGGGCGTGATGCTGGAAACGCGTCCGCTGCCCGTACGACGCCTCGAGGCATTGAAGGACAGCCCGCTGCTGCTCGTTCTCGATCAGGTGACGGATCCGCACAATGTCGGCGCCATCATGCGTTCGGCCGTGGCCTTCGACGCGGGTGCCGTGATCACGACGCAGCGCCACAGCCCGACCGAATCAGGCGTGCTCGCCAAATCCGCCTCCGGCGCGCTCGAGCTTATACCTTATATACAGATCACCAATCTCTCGGATGCGCTCGGCGAGCTGCATCGGCTCGGCTTCACGACGATCGGCCTTGATTCGGAAGGGCCGGCGCCGCTGGAAGGCACGTTCAGCGGCGACAAGATCGCGCTCGTTCTTGGTTCAGAGGGCAAGGGGCTGCGTCAGAAGACCCGGGAAACGGTGAATGCACTGGCTCGGCTCGACATGCCGGGCGCCATCAAATCGCTGAATGTCTCGAACGCAGCCGCGATCGCGCTATATGCGACGCGGTCCTATCTCAAACCATAGCGGCGCCCCTGGCGGCCGCGGCATGTTGGGAGAATTTGCCTTGATCCGTGCTCTCGGTATAGCGGCGGTTTCCGCCGCCCTTGCTTTGATAGTGGCCCAGCCGGTCTCCGCAGCCGATGACGAAGTCGTTCAGGCACAAACCGGCACATGGCTGGTCGCGCCTGAAAGCGGCGCCAAGGGCTGCCGTCTCACCTTCGGGACGAACGCAGTCGCTGGCGGTCACGAAATCACCGGTGCCGATGCCTGCGCGACACCCCTACCCGCCCTCGCCAAAGCCCGGGCCTGGAACTTCACGGATGACGGCGCCCTCGCCATTGCCGATGCCGAGGGCAAGCCGCTGATGCGCTTCCAGCAGGAGGAAGGCTCCCCTTGGCAAAGCGAAGGCGGCGACCCTACGTGGCTGTTGCCGGCGCTGGGCGATGTCGATCATGTGCCGACCGTCGCAAGCCTTGCCGGCGCATGGCGCATCCAACAGCCGAACGGAAAGCCGGTCTGCGATATCACGCTGACCACCGACAAGGATCAGGACGGCACCGCCAAAATGTCACCAAGCGGAGACTGCGCCGCCGAGATCGGCGAGCTCAAGCTTTCACTCTGGGCGGCCGAAGGTTTCGGGCTGGTGATGCTGGGCAGCGATGGCTCCTCGCTCTCCTTCGACATGAGGCCGGACGGCAGTTTCCAGAAATCCGAAGAAGAGGAAGGCGAACCGCTCCTGCTGGTCCGCAAATAGGTCGGCTGAAGCATATCAAGGCACGTTTGGCGCGAACGCTAAATCAAGCCCCAATGCTCATCGCACGGTCATCGGCGCCGGGTGCCAGACCGATTGGCGCCAAAGCACGCTCTCGGTGACCGGGCATCCGTCCTGAAGCTTCGCCCAGGAGGTGACATTGAGGTTCATCTCGCATTGCGCGAGATAGCTCCGGCCCCCGACAGTCATACAGGCGACCTCACCGACCGCATGCTGCTTTCCATCCGCGTTTTTACAGTAGCAGTTTTCACCGGCTAACGCTGGCGCGCCTGTGATCGCCGTGATCACGACAAGCGGCAATCCCAAGACGACATGCCGCGATATCTCGCGCATGAACGTATCCTTCCCGCCATTGACGGATGAAGTGTATGCCTATTTCGGACCTTATAAAAGCGCCTACAATTCCGAGCACGCAGGCGAATGCATGCATGAAGAACCAAGGCGCGATTTGATGCAACTCGCCAAGATCTATCGGAAGGCTCAGTGAACCACGGGGTCCGCGTCGTCAAAGAACGATCTGATGCCGTCGCGGGCGATCGTTGCCAGGAATTCGTCGAACGCCTCGCGATCGGTCGCGAAGGGCTCTTCCCATTCGATCAGATCCTCTTCCGGCGTGACGACTTCCATCCGCCAGTCGGCATTGGTGCCGGCCGGACGAAAGATATCGACCAAGACGGTCACACCGTCATCGGTGAATTCACCCGAGAGTTCGGAATGCTCTAACTTGGGCTTCTTGGGTGTGCTGGTCATAGGCTTCCAGGAACAGGATGTTATGTTGATGATTTCGCCGACATGCTGAAGATTCCAGCATCCATAATTTATCTTGTTGCCGCCGGTTTTCCATACCAGCGATCGATAAAGCAACCAAGTCTTGGATGTCCTTCCCGAGAGAGGGGTGACAGTTCATACCGGAGACATGGGTTACACTTTTTGCCTTTGCGAGGAGAGCGAA
>NZ_JBNDIC010000109.1:0-4046 GCF_056755475.1 Rhizobium sp. KNZ2-6A
CGCCCCTGACATTCGTGATTTTCGGCGCTGCCGGCGATCTCACCCGGCGCCTGCTGATCCCGACGCTGATCAACATGACCCGCAGCGGGCTTGTCGGAGAGGATCTGCACATTCTCGGCATCGGCATCGAGACCGGCGGCGTCGACATGCTCTTGGACCGCCTGGAATCGTTCCTGAAAACCTCCGGCGACATGGAGGACCCGGAACGGCAGGCGGCGTGGCAAAGCCTGCGCAAGCGCATCAGCTACATCTCCGGCGACTTCACCCAGAATGGCGTCTACAAGGAGATCACTGATCATCTGTCGCATGCGCCGAGCGCCAATGCGGCCTTCTATTTCGCCGTGCCGCCGCGCTTCTTCGGCGACATCGCCGAAAAACTCTCCGAAAATGGGCTGATGAACGAGGCGACCGGCGCCTTCCGCCGCATCGCGATCGAAAAGCCCTTCGGCCATGATCTTGCTTCGGCACAGGCGCTGAACGCACGGCTTCTCAATCATGTCGCGGAAAGTCAGATCTATCGCATCGACCATTTCCTCGGCAAGGAAACGGTGCAAAACATCATGACGACGCGCTTCGCCAACATGATGATCGAGGCGCTGTGGAACAACAATTACATCGACCACGTGCAGATCACGGCGGCCGAGGTGGTCGATGTCGGCATGCGCGGCAAGTTCTACGATGCGACCGGCGCGCTTCGCGACATGGTGCCGAACCATCTCTTCCAGTTGCTGGCCATGGTGGCGATGGAGCCACCGAACAGCTTCGATGCGGAATCGATCCGCAACGAAAAGGGTAAGGTGCTGAAAGCCCTGCGCGTGTACACGCGCGAAGAAGCGGCCAAGAACGGCGTGCGCGGCGCCTATGCGGCCGGCCCGCTCGCCGGCCACGATCTGCCTGCCTATACCGAGACCACCGATGTCGCGCCTGACAGCAACACCGAAACCTTCGTGGCACTGAAGCTCCTCGTCGATACCTGGCGCTGGGCCGGCGTGCCCTTCTACCTGCGCACCGGCAAGGCGATGAAGGCACGCGATACGGAAGTGGTCATCACCTTCCGCCAGGTGCCCTTTGCACAATTCCCGCGTCACAGCTCCCGCCCCGAGCTGCCACCGAACAGGCTGATCATCCAGGTGCAGCCCGACGAGGGACTGGACATGGAAATCTCCATCAAATCGC
This sequence comes from Rhizobium sp. KNZ2-6A, assembly GCF_056755475.1. Lineage (NCBI taxonomy): Bacteria > Pseudomonadati > Pseudomonadota > Alphaproteobacteria > Hyphomicrobiales > Rhizobiaceae > Rhizobium > Rhizobium sp. KNZ2-6A. The sequence continues at coordinate 1,177 of NZ_JBNDIC010000109.1, forward strand.
CGGGCCTTGTGCTGAAAACAGCGCCGGTCTCGCTCGACTTCCGCTATGCCGACAATTTCGATATCGGCAAGCAGACCGGCTACGAGAGCCTGTTCTACGAACTCTTCGTCGGCGACCAGACGCTCTTCCAGCGCGCCGACGGCATCGAAGCCGGCTGGGCCGCCGTGCAGCCCTTCCTCGATCTCTGGGCGGAAGGCGGCAAGCCCGACCCCTATGCCCCCGGCAGCACAGGCCCCGCCTGCGCCGACGAACTCATCGAACGCGACGGCCGCAAATGGCATCAGATCGACGGGGCGACGCCGAGCGGCAGAAGGGTTTGAAAGCGAAGGGCCGATATCTATTAAACAAGTCCTTTCTTCAGAATCAAAAAGCCTCGTGGGATCACCACGAGGCTTTTTGGTGTCTAACGCGTGTCGTGATCTTTCAGATTCGCTCCATGCGCCTTGAACCTTTGATTTGTCGCATGTCGTTATCGCAAAACCGCGGCGCACTATTGCGCGACATGCTCCAGGAAAATACCGATCAGATAAACTGATGCAGGCCCGGGACGGAACTGACGACCTGGTCGACCACTTCATCGCCGGCATGCTGGCGGGCGGTTGCGATCGTCTCCTTGGCGAGCGAGGTGATTTCGCCCATGCTGAGGCCGCTGCTCATCAGTTGCTGGCCGAGCGCCATCAGGCCGCCGCCACCGCCAACGGCGCTGAGCAAGCCACCCAGCAGACCGCCGCCGCCGGTGGTTTCTTCGCCGTTATATTGCGCAACGAGATCGGTGGCGCCGGGAATGGATTCGATCATCTTGGTGACGGGACCATCCGGAGCTTCGCGCTGCAGGAAGCCGAGAATCATGCCGACGGCCTTTTCCGCGAGGTCGGGAGCGATGCCGGCTTTGGTCGCGATCTGATCAATAACTTCGTTCACTGTGGCCTCCTGCCTTTACGACGTTAACGTCAACGTAACTGAATGAAGCAACCGGCACAAGCCGCGCCGGAGGGTCATTACACTACCAGAAGCGGAACCGTGATGCGAATGGTTGTCCCCGCTCGGGTCAGTTCTTATAACAGTGTCGGGACAAATCGATGAATGGCCCTGGCAGCCCGAAAAAGGCTGCTGTGCCGCCGCCCTAGAACCGGATGATTTTGGATCGAATCGATCCAAAATCATCCGGTTCTAGAATCAAATAGGTAGAGCATGATGTCGTCTGAAAACCGATGACACTTTTCAGCATCATGCTCTAAGGGAGACGACACCATGCCGCAGCAGGATGGACAGATTTTCGTCGGCGCGAGCCGCAATCCGGATGAAAGCATCAACAAGGACGAGTTCCTGACGCTGAAATTCGGTAACCGGCACGGTCTCGTCACCGGCGCGACCGGTACGGGCAAGACAGTGACGCTGCAAGTGCTGGCGGAAGGGTTTTCCAAGGAGGGCGTGCCCGTGTTCTGCGCCGACATCAAGGGCGATCTCTCCGGCATCTCCGCCAAGGGCGAGGCCAAGGATTTCCTGCTGAAGCGCGCCGAGGAGATCGGCCTGTCGCCCTATGAGTTCGATCAGTTCCCGGTCATCTTCTGGGATCTTTACGGCGAAAAGGGCCACCGCGTGCGCACTACCATCGCCGAGATGGGTCCGCTGCTGCTGGCGCGGCTGATGGATGCCTCGGAGGCTCAGGAAGGCGTGCTCAACATCGCCTTCAAGATCGCCGATGAAAACGGGCTGGCGCTGCTCGACCTCAAGGACCTGCAGGCGCTGCTGAACTATATGGGCGAGAATGCCAGCGAGCTTTCCAGCAAGTATGGCCTGATCTCGAAATCCTCCGTCGGCTCGATCCAGCGTGCCTTGCTCGTGCTGGAGCAGCAGGGCGCCGAAAACTTCTTCGGTGAGCCGGCGCTGAAAATCTCCGACATCATGCGGGTCAGCAACGACGGCTACGGCCAGGTTTCGGTGCTCGCAGCCGACAAGCTGATGATGAACCCGCGCCTCTACGCCACCTTCCTGCTATGGCTGCTCTCCGAACTCTTCGAGGAACTGCCCGAAGTGGGCGATCCGGAAAAGCCGAAGCTGGTCTTCTTCTTCGACGAGGCACACCTGCTCTTCAACGATGCGCCGAAGGTGCTGATCGAGCGCGTCGAGCAGGTCGTGCGCCTGATCCGCTCCAAGGGCGTCGGCGTCTATTTCGTCACCCAGAACCCGCTCGATGTGCCGGAGACGGTGCTGGCGCAGCTCGGCAACCGCGTGCAGCACGCCCTGCGCGCCTATTCGCCGCGCGAGCAGAAGGCCGTGCAGACGGCCGCCTCGACATTCCGGCCCAATCCCGCTTTCGATTGCGCCACGGTCATCACCACGCTCGGCACCGGCGAAGCGCTGGTGTCGATGCTCGAAGGCAAGGGCGCGCCGTCGATCGTCGAGCGCACGCTGATCCGCCCGCCGTCCGGCCGTATCGGCCCGGTCAGCGACGCCGAGCGCCAGGCCGTCATCAATGCCAGCCCGGTCGCCGGCATCTATGACCAGACGATCGATCGCGAATCGGCTTATGAAATCCTGGCGGAGCGTGCACGCAAGGCAGCCGCGCCGCAGAGCGAGAGCGAAAGTGCGGGCGATGGCTGGACGCTGCCGGGATTCGGCAGCGACAGCAACAAGCCGGCGGGTCGAGGTCGTTCCGGCTATCAGCGCGAGACGATCATGGAAGCAGCGTTGAAGAGCGTGGCGCGCACGGTCGCCACCCAGGTTGGGCGTGCTCTGGTGCGTGGCATCCTCGGCAGCCTGAAGCGGTAGAAGCTCACCCTCCCCTTGAGGGGGAGGGTCGGACCGCAGGTCCGGGGTGGGGTGATCTGCGGCGATCTCGGTAGGTCCGAGTGTCCCCCCCCCCCCCC
>NZ_JBNDIC010000110.1:0-4039 GCF_056755475.1 Rhizobium sp. KNZ2-6A
CAAGCACAGAACGAGAACGATCGAGTGGAATCCTCCGCTCGAACGTAAAGTTACCTTTTGCGTTCGGGGAGTGATAATCCCGCCCTGCGGCGTCCCAGCGATCGTATCCTGAAACCTGCCCTTGAATATCACTCCCGCCTTGAGCCATTTGGTAAGTATCCGCTTGTTCATGGGAATATGATCAAGCAGCCATTTGTGACTGATATTGTCGAAGCATCCGGCAATATCAGCCTCAAGAACCCATTGCGAAGAGTGACGTTTTGCTAGACAGTTGAACAAATACTCAGCAGCATCGGCAGTAGAGCGGTTGATGCGAAAACCATAGGAATTCGTATCGCTCGTCGATTCCGAGACTGGATCCAATGCCAGCTGGTGCAGGGCCTGCATGGCCCTATCCCTCATGGTTGGAATTCCTAATGGGCGCTCTTTCCCATTAGCTTTGGGGATGAAAACGCGGCGCAAGGGCCGCGGTTTGTATCCCCTGTTGTTCAATCTGGATATTGCCTGATATCTTTCTTCAGGCTTATTCCAGATTTCATGATCTACGCCTGACGTTCGCTTGCCTTGATTTTCAGTCACTCGTTTTACGGCCCAAGCTTTGGCGCAAAACGAGCGGGTCAGCGTCCGTTGCAGGGATTTCACCCGGCGCCAGTCGCTTTCCTGTGTCGCCTTTGCAATACGCATCTGCATGCCCCGGACATTGCGTAAGACCTTTTTCCAATCAATAGATGTCCAGTCCTGCGGTTTGCCGGAGAACGCAGACCCGGTAAAAATATCGGATACTTCCATGCTGTTCTCCTGATGAGGTTACTCAGAGGTCTTGCACAAGAAAACCAGACGGAAGTGGGCACGCTTTCGCGCAGAATGATGTTTCAATCCCTATCCGGGCCATTACAGTCCGGCATTCGCTTTCTCCGTCATCTCATACCCGCATCATCAACAGCATTCCTTACGGTCCGCCTGCCTCTCAGGCGACGATACGGGCTTACCACGTTCCCAATTCCTCACACGACCGGGTTAGGGCCTGCCTGTCTGCCGGTGGTCTAAGACGACGTATCTCAACCTTGGAATGAGATAACCGACCACACACCTTTTGGTTGATGCCTATCAGTCGCTTTGGCATCTTCAGTAATCACGACATTTATCAGCAGTTCACTTACGTTGCCCGTATCGGTCAGCCTGGCCCCTTAACCCTCTTGCGACTGAAGGTATCTGCGCCATCTCTCACAAGACGGCGCATCCAAACGGAGGGTACTTTGTCGGAAAGGCTTCAAACAATCTCGTTGCCAAAATTGCCTGCTTTCCTAGACTACTGTTGGTCGTACAACAGGTTCACTGTCGGGTCGCTTTTAATCTGACGCCCCGACTGAACAATGAGGAATTGGACTCACACTCCTTTCTTACCTCCCTTCCTCTAGTGTTTCGTGTCGCGCCCACGGGATGACGGCCATGAGATCCTCGTCGTCCTGGCCGGGATATCGGCCGAGATTGGCGTTGAGCTTGCCGTAACCGGTGTTGACGGCCAGCGTGAAGTAATCGCCGCCGTTCTGGTTCTGCTTCTTCCAGATGCCGCCGATGTCGACGCGCTTGCCTTTGGGGCTTTTGGCGAAAAGGCGATAGACGGGCGCCTTCGGATTGTTGCTGGAATAGTGCTCGCCGGTGATATCGATGTCGTAGGCGATGGAGGCGATATTGCCGGCAAGGCTGTTGCCGTCCTGGCCGAAGCGGATGAAGTTGACGTAGTCGGTCATGGCGATTGTTCCTTCTTTTGATGTTGGTTCAGTGGGAGAGATCACGATAGCGCGCCCAGGCGGTTTGATGTTGCTTGCTCAGCCATCAGTAGAGCCCGTCTCTTGGCGAGATGTTGGACGAGGTATCGGCGTCCGCCGTCCGGGCTCGAGCTTTGCCGGCGGTCTTCCCGGTGGAGGCTGACGCCGTCCTGTCGCCGGCGGGTGCGCCTGGTAATGCCCCGGCCGGAGCCTTGCCGGTGACATCGCGGCCGAAAGGATCGTTGGCGCTGGCGCTGGCGGCGGCATCGAAACCCTGCATCGAGCCGGTTAAACTGATCGGCTGCTCGACGCCGCTGGCGCCCCTGATGGTGAAGGCGAAGCCGACGGCGGACGATCTGGAAATGGCGGCCTGGACAAAGCCCTCGAAGGGAAAGCTCGACAGGCACGCCTTGTCGCTGCATAGCCATTCCTGCTCGGGCAGGGTCTTCTCGAGACCCGAGAAGGACAGCCGCATGCCCCTGGCCGATACGAGGCTCGCCGGCGCCGAGAGGATCAGGAACGGTTTGCCATCGATGCTCTCGGCAATCCGCCAGACGATCCTGTTGCCGGCCTGGTCGGAGATCTGCTGTTCGATGACGCAGAGACGCTTGTTCCGCGACAGGCGCAGATCGCAGCGCAGCAGCCAGTTGTCGAATGGCCTGGTGATGTTGACGAGATCGCCGGATGCGGGCTGTTCGCCCGGCGCGATCAGCAACGCCAGCCGCGGCAGGCCACTCTCTGGCTGTGCTGTCTGGGGTTGGCCGGCGGTTGACCCCGGTGATGTCGCGATCGCCGGAGGCGACGCTGCGATCGCAGGAGGCGACGCTGGGGTCGCCGACCCTGCCGACGATTGCCCGGCCGGTCCAGCCGGTTGTGACGCCTGCTGCGCCGATGCCTCCCCCGAGATCAGCGCGACGAAGGCGGTGGCGGCCAGCATGCTTGTCTTTATCCGCATGGTCTTGTCTCCTCAAATCAGATGTCGTCGAGCCGTTCAATCGAATGTGTAGGACATACCGGCGTTCCAGCTGGTGGTGGCGGTACCGAAGGAATGGGCGATGCCGGCATTGAAGCGCCAGTTGCCGTCCTCGGTGGTATAGCCGAGACCGGCGGCGATCGAGGTCGCGCCCTTGAAGCTGCCGATGCCGCTTGCGACCGACAGCTTGCCGGGCCGTTCGCCGAAGCGCAGGCCGGCGACCGCCAGCGCCGAGGATATGCCGGCGCGCGCCTCCCGGCGGTTCCTGGATATATCGCCCGAGAGCGCATCGAACCGGTTGTCGCTATAGGATCGCAGGCTGTCGACGCGCTGGTCGGTATAGGCAAAGCCATCACGACGCGCCTGGCCGACCTGGCGCATGGTGGCGGCGTCGCTTGGCGCCTTGCCGTCGGCCAGATTGTGGATGGTCACCGGTCCGGGTCCGCCGCCCGACAGCGTGATCTCGTTGGAACGGGAGCCGTCGGCCCTGCGGTCGTAGGAAACATTATCCTTGACCTGGCCGTAATTGACGGCATCCGCATCGGCGGTTCCGGCCGCCAGATTGGTCATCTTGACCGCGCTTCCGGTTCCGTCGCCGGACAACACGACGGTGTTGGTCGGCAGCCCGTTGCGGTCGGGCGCATACTGCACATTGAGTTTGCCGCCCGCGCCGAGCGCATCGCCGACGCTGTGATAATCGACGCCGCCAACCGCATAGGTCGGGGCTGCGATCGTGCCGTCGGCATTCAGCTTCGAGCCTCCGCCCAGGTTCTTCGCAACCGCATCGAGCTGGCCGCCATTGACGGCGTCGGTGGACGACTTCGCCGCGGCGACGTTACCGAGCCGCACCGGCGCGCCGGTTGCGTCGTCGAAGGTGACGCCGCCGGTCTTGTCACCATTGGCGTCACGATTGTAAAACACCGCGCCCTTGTTGATGCCGGCGATATCGCCCTCGTTCTTCGTGATGCGCTGCTCGTGATCGGCAAGCGTCGTATCCTGGGCGGTGTTCTTCTGATCGATGCCGTTCAACCTGACATCGTCACCATCGAGGCGCTTGTCCTGCTCGGCATTCCTGGTGTCGTTGGCGTTCAGCCGGGTGTCTTGCTCGACGTTCTTGCCCTCGGTCGCGGTAATGCGCTGTTCGTGATTGGCGAGCGTGGCGTCATCGCTATTGAGGCGGGTATCCTGCTCCGCGTCCTTCTGATTGATGGTCGCGATCGCCATGACGTGAGGTCATGCGCGAAGCGTTGACAGGGGAGCGTGCAGACCAGCCATCGAGCTGCGAAAATTCATTACC
>NZ_JBNDIC010000111.1:0-3841 GCF_056755475.1 Rhizobium sp. KNZ2-6A
CCACTCTGAGTATTGGAGCACTATACGGATCGGCCGGACGACCTGCCTGTAGCGGCCCGATAACAGCGTGCGGGACCCGAATTAATTGAGAATAGGCCCAGTCGGCCCGAGGCTGCGATTTCTGCCAACTTGACGAACAAATGCAGAATATGAATGTTCTTCGTTGGTGATAGCGCCTTTGTGTTGCAAAACTCAGACGCAAAATCCAAACATTAATCGGGAGTTTGGCGACACCTTGCTGTGCTCTCCGTGGCGACTAATGTATTCGTGCAGGCCTGCGCCAGAATTTGGACGACCGATGCGAGAAGATTTGATTGGCGAACTTCAGGCTCGAACCGAATCACTTTGGGCCAGAGCGGGCCTCGGTAAATGTGCAAGGATTTCGAGGCAACGTCAGGATGACGGCTCTGCGCATGTCGAAATCGTAGCCGGGAAGTACGATATTGTCGCTACAGAACGAGGGCGCGAGTTCGAGCGGATAGCTGGACTTTCCCTTGCGGAGGCCGCAAGATGGTTTCTTTTCCATATGGCAGAAGGCCACGCTCTAGCAGAAGAATTGCGAAACCGACGTCCGCCGAAGGATGCTCCGCCACTCCCAAATGGTCTTGAAGATAGCGGATACTCTCGCTGGAACTGGATGGCTCCGACAATCGATACGATGTATCGTATCTCTCCCGATCTCGGTGACTGGGCGCGTCGGGAATATGCACGGGTGCTCCGTACTGCGCCTCTGGAAGAACACGAAAAACGAAATGCCCTCCGGCCCTTATCGTCAGCAGTCGAATGACTGGTAAGCGTTCAATCCTGTTGTCGCGGAAATCCTGACTTCTGACGCTGAAAGAGGATTTTTGAGAACGGCCGAGCCAACTTGAACCTAAGAAAACGATAAGCTGATCAAGGAAGCCTAGTGAAGATACCCCTCCTTCCAGCCGCCTTCATATTTTTATCTGTTTCGGGCCTACCGGCGGTGCCCCAGACCACCGCCTCGGATTCTCGCGGGAGCGAATTGGATCCTAGCCTCGCGGCGATAGACAACGCAGCGAGAGCCTTTGCGGCTGCGGAAAACGCGAACAAGGGCACTACGTGGAAGGTGCTGGGGGCTAATCAGAAAGTGTTCGTACCGAGATGTGCGACCGCGCTGACGGCCAGTTGGGCGTCAAAACAATATGGGTTTTCCTTACCTACTGTCCTGATCCATTGCTCGAAAACGATCGATGGCCCATGGCGCAACGATAAAGAATTTCAGAGCTGGACCGTCAACGTTCCGGTCAGGCAAACAGCGAAGAGCAACTGAGGGGCTCCCTCAGTTCTCTAAATTCCTACAGCCCGCGACAGTTCACAAGCGAATAGGGCTTGCGGTCTATACGGAAATCCCGTATAGTCATACCCTATGACGCAAGACAGGTTCGACCCCGCCAAGGATGCGGCCAACCGCGAGAAACACAAGCTGCCGCTGGCCTTTGGCGACCGGATTTTCGAAGACGACGACCACTTGGTTATCCCTTCCATCCGCGAGATCGACGGCGAGGAGCGGTTCAAGGTGGTCGGGATCGTCGGGGAGAAGCTGTTCACCGGAATTTTCGTTTGGCGGGGCGAGCTGCCCCGCTTCATATCGGTGAGAAGGAGCAACAAGGGTGAAGAAAGAGCATATCACGCTGCCTGCTGACCCGGCCGACGCCGAAGATTTCGACGTGACGGCCGAAGCGCTGGACCGGGGCCAGCGCGCCCGCCTGATCCGCAGGACGAGGACCGGGCTTGGCCTGTCGCAGTCCGAGTTCGCCAGCCGCTTCCGGGTTCCCGTTGGCACGCTGCGCGATTGGGAGCAGGCGCGGGCGACCGCGCCTGATTTCGCCATCGCGTATGTACGGGTGATCGGCCGGCATCCGGACATGGTGGCGAAGGCCGTCGCGTAGCTGACGTTGTCTGCATGGCGCGCGTTTTGGGACATTTGCGACGAATTGGCTATGAGCGCCAGAGATACCGTTGGCGTCAGATGATGGCAGAACCCGCCGCCCATAGACCAAATGCAATCAGCAACGCGCCAGACAGGCGAGAGACCCACACTGCAAAGGTTTCCGGCAGGCGATGCCGGGCCAGCGCAACGCCGCCGCTGAGGATGCACCACCAAAGCATCGACCCGACGAAAACGCCGGAGACCACCAAAATGGCATCAATTGCTCCAGTCCCCGACGCAAGCCCGAGGCCGGCAAAAATTGCGGCGAAAGACAAGATCGTCATGGGGTTGGTGATCGTCAGTACGAATGTCGCCGCCGTGGTGCCGAGCAGGTCGCGCGTGGAAACCTTTGCTGCCATCCGGGGTGGGCTTGGCGTCATGCTTCGCCAGCCGAGCCACAGCATGAAACCGCCGCCGACCAGCCGAAGCGGGGTGTCAATCATGCCTAGGACATTCGAGAACGCAGCGAAGCCGAAGGCGGCAAGGGCCGCGTAGACGGCATCGGCCAGCCCCGTGCCGAGCCCTCCGGCCACACCTGCAACAAAGCCTCGTTCCAATGTGCGGTTGATGCAAAGCGCCCCGATCGGCCCGAGCGGGGCCGCGATTGCCAGCCCGAGGAACAGGCTTTTGACGAACAGCACAGGCTCCATCAGCGGGCATCCTTTTGTACGAACGCGCCAGAAACCGGAGAAGAAAGAGCGATCACCGTTTCGCTGCGGCCTAGAAACTTTTGCGTCTTCAGATCGGCTAAAAAACCTTCGATCTCCGGTGTCGCACCGACCCGAAGCTTGATGAGATAGGACCAGCCGCCCGTGACATGATGGCATTCGAGGATCGCTGAATTCATCTCGACATAGCGATGAAAGGCCGTTTCGTCGGCATCCTCACGCAAAGCGATCCAGACGAAGACAAGGGTTTCTAACCCCATAGCAGTAGGGTCAAGCTCCACCGTGAAACGACGAATGGCACCTGAGGCAGTCAGACGACGAATGCGCTCGTTCACACTCGACGGCGACAGGTCAACGCTCCCACCGATATCGGCTAGAGAGCGTCGGGCATCCGAAGACAGGAGGGCGATGATTTTGCGGTCAATTTCATCCATATCCGCAAAATATGCGGCCCAAGCGCAAAATCAAGAAAAATATCTTCTTAAGTTCAGAAGCACTTTCGATCCATGCGGAGCAGACACCGTTTCTCCGCATATTTTCCGGACAGGCATGGGATGTGAAGGAAGCTCAGCCATTCGTCGCGCAAATCCTGATTTTCCGACCTGGATTGAAGGTAGGCTGAAATTGTTCGGCAATTCTCATCGCAAATGTCTCACGCAAAAGTCTGGCGACTGGAGGGGACTTTTGCGACACTCTTGCCGTCATGTCGCTTTTGGGTGCACCCTACAGAGATAGTTGAATGTGATGCTTCCGATGCGTCACAAAAGGGTCGGTTTTCTTATTTTCTGACAGATGGTCGCCAAAACCATCCTAATGTTACAGTTTCTTCGTTTGTTCTCCGAGTTGGCCGAAATCGCAGTCTCGGGCCGACTGGGCCGAATACGAGGAGGGTATTTTCCGGCTGCCGTTGCGATTGGTAAAACGATTGTCTTTTCAGGGCGATACGACATCGTCCAAACTGAACAGGGCACGATCGGCGGCCCGCGTGAGCGAACCGTCCATCATCCGCCGGAAATCTGCCTCGTCCCATTCGCCATTGGCAACCCGTTGCAAAACGGCTTCACCGACCAGCCGAAGTTTCCGGTCGCGATCCGCGCGGCTTTCCTTGTTGGGGTGGCGAGGGAATCTCTGCAGGATTGTACGCTAGAGCGGGATGAATTTAAGCCCGTTCATAGCCAGCGTTTATGAAGTAGTTTGAGCATTCTTGTGGCGCAATGGT
>NZ_JBNDIC010000112.1:0-3777 GCF_056755475.1 Rhizobium sp. KNZ2-6A
CAAAGGCTTCGCCAAGGCTAAGGGCTAAACGATCCATCCCCGTCGCCGGGATCTGGACCGTCATCCAGATCCCGGCACCCCTAAGGATGCACCAGTAAAACACACCCGCCTAATACAAGGACTAAACCCTCCGGCTCAAACTGCACACTTAGCTGGCTCATGCGACGGGAATCGGTTTTTTCGTGGCGGAGCACTCTCCATCCTCACCGTGAGGAGCGAAGCCTCGAAGGGCGAGGAGGGTCCGGGCAATTCTGACAAACAAAAGCCCCGGTCAAAACCGGGGCTTCGCAAATCTTCGATATGATCGGATCTTAGAACTGATCGTCGTCCTCGTCGTCCGGTGTGGTTGACTTCAGCGACTTCAGCTTGGCGAAAACGGCGTCGGCGTCGATTTCCTTTTCCTTCGGCTCGTCACGCTCATAGCTGAAGCCGAGCTTTTCGGTCTCCTGGGCCGGCTGCAGGGTTGCGCCGAGTTCGGCGGCGGTCGGCAGCGGACGGCCCTTGGCGGCCTTTTCGACTTCCATATCGAGATCGATCTGGCTGCAGAGACCAAGGGTGACCGGGTCCATCGGTGCGAGATTGGCCGAGTTCCAGTGGGTGCGGTCGCGGATCTGCTCGATGGTCGACTTGGTGGTGCCGACGAGGCGGGAAATCTGCGCATCCTTCAATTCCGGATGATTGCGCACCAACCAGAGAATGGCGTTCGGACGATCCTGGCGCTTGGAGACCGGCGTGTAACGCGGGCCACGGCGCTTCGATTCAGGCACGCGCACTTTCGGCTCGGAAAGCTTCAGCTTGTGGTTCGGATTGGCTTCCGCGCGGGCGATTTCGTCGCGCGTCAGCTGGCCGGTCGAGATCGGGTCGAGGCCCTTGATGCCCTGTGCGGCTTCACCATCGGCAATGGCCTTCACTTCGAGCGGGTGCAGCTTGCAGAACTGCGCGATCTGGTCGAATGACAAGGCTGTATTGTCGACAAGCCAGATGGCGGTTGCCTTCGGCATGAGCAATTGTTGAGCCATGGATATAGTCCTTCTGTCAGTCCGCGCCGGTGTCGCGGTCCGGGGTGTAACACCACATTGTCCGGGAAATACGGCTCTATATAGCGACAGTGTCGCGGAATTGCAATTCTTTGCGGATGAAATGCACTTTGTCCAATTGCTGTCGTAGTTTGACCTGTTATTGATTGCGCGGAAAGAGCGCTCGCGGTTACAAATCGGAGTGTGAGGATTTGAGGAGGAGAGAATGTCGGAAAAGATTCATCCCGTGACGAAGCCGGTCAAGGCGCGTGCTTTGATCGACAAGGCGAAGTACCGGAAATGGTATGAGCAGAGCGTCGAGGATCCCGACAAGTTCTGGGGCAAGCACGGCAAGCGCATCGACTGGTTCAAGCCCTTTACCAAGGTCAAGAACACGTCTTTCACCGGCAAGGTCTCGATCAAGTGGTTCGAGGATGGCGTCACCAACGTCTCCTATAATTGCATCGACCGGCATCTGAAGAAGCACGGCGATCGCGTCGCCTTCATCTGGGAAGGCGACAATCCCTATCTCGACAAGAAGATCACCTATAACGAGCTTTACGAACAGGTCTGCCGGCTGGCGAATGTCTTGAAAAAGCACGGCGTCAAGAAGGGTGACCGCGTCACCATCTATATGCCGATGATCCCGGAAGCGGCCTATGCGATGCTCGCCTGCGCCCGCATCGGCGCGGTGCATTCGGTCGTCTTCGGCGGCTTCTCGCCCGAGGCGCTGGGCGGCCGCATCGTCGACTGCGAGTCAGCCTTTGTCATCACCTGCGATGAGGGCGTTCGCGGCGGCAAGTCCATTCCGCTGAAGGAAAATACCGACAAGGCGATCCAGATTGCCGCCAAGCAGAAGATCGCGGTCAAGAATGTCCTCGTGGTCCGCCGCACCGGCGGCAAGGTCGCCTGGGAAGCCGGCCGCGATCTCTGGTATCACGAGGCAACCGCCAAGGTGAAAGCGGATTGTCCGCCGGCGAAAATGAAGGCGGAAGATCCGCTCTTCATCCTCTATACCTCCGGTTCCACCGGCAAGCCGAAGGGCGTGCTGCATACGACGGCCGGCTATCTCGTCTATGCGGCGATGACGCATGAATATACGTTCGACTATCATCCCGGCGATATCTACTGGTGCACGGCCGACGTCGGCTGGGTGACGGGCCACTCCTATATCGTCTATGGGCCGCTCGCCAACGCCGCAACCTCGCTGATGTTCGAAGGCGTGCCGAACTATCCGGACCAGGGCCGCTTCTGGGATGTCATCGACAAGCACAAGGTCAATATCTTCTACACCGCGCCGACGGCGATCCGCTCGCTGATGGGCGCGGGCGATCACTTCGTCAAGCGCGCCTCGCGCTCCAGCCTGCGCATCCTCGGCACGGTCGGCGAACCCATCAATCCGGAAGCCTGGGAATGGTACTACAAGGTGGTCGGCGACAGCCGCTGCCCGATCGTCGATACCTGGTGGCAGACGGAAACCGGCGGCCACATGATCACGCCGCTTCCGGGGGCGACGGATCTGAAGGCCGGCTCGGCCACCCTACCCTTCTTCGGTGTGCAGCCTGAGCTGGTCGACAATGAAGGCAACGTGCTGGAAGGGGCGGCCGACGGCAATCTCGTCATCGCCGACAGCTGGCCCGGCCAGATGCGCACCGTTTATGGCGACCATGAGCGCTTCATCCAGACCTACTTCTCCACCTACAAGGGCAAGTATTTCACCGGCGACGGCTGCCGCCGTGATGAGGACGGCTATTACTGGATCACCGGCCGTGTCGACGACGTGCTGAATGTCTCGGGCCATCGTCTCGGCACGGCGGAAGTGGAATCGGCGCTGGTGTCGCACAGCCATGTGTCGGAGGCGGCCGTCGTCGGCTATCCGCATTCCATCAAGGGCCAGGGTATTTATTGCTACGTGACGCTGATGGTCGGCCAGGAAGGCTCGGATGCGCTGAGGCAGGAGCTGGTGAAGCATGTCCGCGCCGAAATCGGCCCGATCGCCTCGCCCGACAAGATCCAGTTCACCCCCGGCCTGCCGAAAACCCGCTCCGGCAAGATCATGCGCCGCATCCTGCGCAAGATCGCCGAGGATGATTTCGGCGCGCTCGGCGATACCTCGACGCTTGCCGATCCGGCCGTGGTTGATGATTTGATCGCGAACAGGCAGAACAAGGCGGACGCGGCTTAAAACTAACAAGGGTGCCGCTTTGGCGTTGTCTGAAGCGGCACATTTTTTGGTCGAGGAAATTGACTGATTTGAATTAGTGTTGGAATGCGTGAATAAACACAATTGTGAATCAAAACAGTCACTTAGATTCATCTGATCCTAAACATTTGATTCAACACAATAAAATTTGATTTTTGTTGACAATGAGAGCTTTTTCTCATATATATGTTGTCGGGCAGTCACGCGCCGGATAAACCCAGAGCATTCGAAAGTCTGCAGGCGAGAAATCGCAATTATGGGCCGGGGGGCTGCCCAATTTTCTTGAAAAGATCGACGGTGCGTTGCTGATCTGCCGTCAGTGTGAGACCTTCATGATGAGGGTAGAACTTCATTCCGTAGCTGAAATAATTGTCGTTTCTTTTATAGATTATGGGACGTAAGATTTCAGCGTGGCGCGATTCACAATTTCCGTATCGATCTGGTTCCACGCCGCTGGCGACTGACGACGCGATAATGTCTGCTAGAGCGGGATGAATTTAGGCGGAATCGGAATTGGGATTCCCTTTTGTGAGCAAATCAGATTCACCATTCTGACCG
>NZ_JBNDIC010000113.1:0-3683 GCF_056755475.1 Rhizobium sp. KNZ2-6A
CTCCTATGCCGGTGAAATGAAGAAATCGGTCTTTACGGCACTGAACTACATGTTGCCGGAGCGCGGCGTCATGCCGATGCATTGCTCGGCCAATGTCGGCCCCGAAGGCGATGCCGCGATCTTCTTCGGCCTGTCGGGCACCGGCAAGACGACGCTGTCGGCGGATCCGACCCGCACGCTCATCGGCGACGACGAGCATGGCTGGGGCGAAAACGGCATCTTCAACTTCGAAGGTGGCTGCTACGCCAAGACCATCCGCCTGTCGGCCGAAGCCGAGCCTGAAATCTACGCCACGACACGCCGCTTCGGCACAGTGCTGGAAAATGTCGTGCTCGACGAGCATGGCCGGCCGGATCTCGACGACGGTTCGCTGACGGAAAACACCCGAAGCGCCTACCCGCTGCATTTCATTCCGAACGCTTCGGCGTCCGGCATAACGGGCCATCCCGAGACGATCATCATGCTGACGGCCGATGCCTTCGGCGTCATGCCGCCGATCGCCAAGCTGACACCGGATCAGGCAATGTACCACTTCCTGTCCGGCTACACCGCCAAGGTCGCCGGCACGGAAAAGGGTGTCGTTGAGCCGGAAGCCACCTTCTCGACCTGCTTCGGCGCTCCCTTCATGCCGCGCCATCCGGCCGAATACGGCAACCTGCTCAAGGAGTTCATCGCCCGCCACGGAGCCCGTTGCTGGCTGGTCAACACTGGCTGGACCGGCGGCGCCTATGGCAAGGGAAGCCGCATGCCGATCAAGGCGACGCGCGCGCTGCTTGCGGCTGCCCTGAAGGGTGATCTCGACAATGTCGACTTCCGCATCGATCCGAATTTCGGCTTTGCCGTTCCGGTCGCCGTTGAAGGCGTCGACAGCGCAATCCTCGACCCACGCTCCACCTGGGCCGATGGCGAAGCCTATGATGCGCAGGCTGAAAAGCTGGTGCAGATGTTCGTCACCAACTTCGCCAAGTTCGAGGACCACGTCGACGGCAACGTCCGCGATGCGGCGCCGGGAATGCCGGTCGCGGCGGAGTAATTAACAATCACGTGAGTGATGACTCACGTGAAACCCGCTTGCCCTCGTGGTTCCAGACGGCCCTCTGGGCCTCCTCACCATGAGGGCTGGTCTTTCCGGTCAATGCGGTAGATGCTCTGCCCTCATCCTGAGGCGCATTTCGGCGCGGCGCGCTGAAATGCCTCGAAGGACGAGGCGGCCTCCAAACTGGCTACAACCGTATTTTCAACCGCGCACCGATGTGGGATAGACAGGCGCGGAGAAAATCATGGCCAGCGAAGCGCTTTACATCAACGACCGGATCACGATTGCCGGCTGGGAGCTGACGGAACAATTCGTTCTGGCGGGCGGCCCTGGCGGTCAGAATGTCAACAAGGTCGCAACGGCCGTCCAGCTCTTCTTCGGTATCGTAAATTCGCCGTCGCTCAATGACCGCGTCAAGGCCAATGCCGTCAGGCTCGCCGGCCGCCGCGTCTCCAAGGATGGCGTGTTGATGATCGAGGCCAGCCGTTTCCGCAGCCAGGATCGCAATCGCGAGGATGCCCGCGAACGGCTGAAGGAACTGATCCTCGAAGCCGCCGCCCCGCCGCCGCCGCCCCGCAAGAAGACCAAACCGACCAAGGGTTCGATCGAGCGCCGACTGAAGGAAAAATCCGGGCGTTCCGAGGTCAAGAAGATGCGTGGCAAGATTGGCGGCGATTAGATTTGGTTTTCGGGCTGCAGTGCTGGTTTGGCTGGGATAAAGTAGAGGCTTGTCAGGTGAGTCTGGTGTCGCTGCAACTGTGTGCCTGGCCCCTCATCCTAGCCTTCTCCCCGCATGCGGGGAGAAGGGACGGCAGTGCGGAACAGCAGCGCACTTCACTTGTGGTGGATTGGCTTAAAGCAAGATAGACTCCCTCGCCCCGCTTGCGGGGAGAGGGCGGGGGTGAGGGGCCGCGCACAAAGGCGCGACGTCGGCACATTCACCTGACCGGCACCATCAGGAACACATCCATGCTCCTCCCGAACGGAATTCGCCATCTCCCCGGCTATCTCGATCGCCCCGCCCAGCAAGCGCTCGTCGAAGCGATCCGCGCCGTTGTGGCCGAGGCGCCGCTCTACACACCGGTCATGCCCGGCACCGGCAAGGAAATGTCCGTGCGCATGACCAATTGCGGTTCGCTCGGCTGGGTGACCGACAAAGAGCGCGGCTATCGTTACCAGCCGACGCATCCGGTCACCGGTCGCCCCTGGCCGGCCATGCCGCCGCAATTGCTGGATTTCTGGCGCGAGATAGCAGGCTATGAAAAGCCGCCCGAAGCCTGTCTCGTCAATTTCTACAGCGACGATGCCCGCATGGGCCTGCATCAGGATCGTGACGAGAAGGATCTTAATGCGCCCGTGCTGTCGATCTCGCTGGGAAACGCCTGCCTCTTTCGGGTTGGCGGTCTCAACCGCAACGATCGCACGCTATCCTTCAAGCTTTCCAGCGGCGATATCGTCGTTCTCGGCGGTGAGGGAAGATTGTGCTTCCACGGGGTCGACCGTATCTATCCGGCCACGTCGACATTGCTGAAGAATGGCGGCCGGATAAACTTGACCCTGAGGCGCGTTCAGCCCTGATCGTCAGAGCTTCCTGAGCGCCACCTGCTCGATCAGGTGATTCTTACCCTTCTGCAGGATGAGATCGGCGCGTGGCCGCGTCGGCAGGATGTTCTGGCGCAGGTT
This sequence comes from Rhizobium sp. KNZ2-6A, assembly GCF_056755475.1. NCBI lineage: Bacteria > Pseudomonadati > Pseudomonadota > Alphaproteobacteria > Hyphomicrobiales > Rhizobiaceae > Rhizobium > Rhizobium sp. KNZ2-6A. The sequence continues at coordinate 2,720 of NZ_JBNDIC010000113.1, forward strand.
CTTCAGGTTGATGTTCTTCCAGAGCCCTTCGGCGATCGCCAGCGCCTCTTCCTCGCTGATCGAGGCGTAGCGGTGGAAGAAGGAATTGGGATCGCGGAAGGCGGTCTCGCGCAGCCGCATGAAGCGGGCGACATACCAATTGTGAATGAGCTCCTCGTCGGCATCGATATAGATCGAGAAGTCGAAGAAATCCGAGACCATCGGCACGATCTTGCCGTCCGCTGGCAAATGCCGCGATTGCAGCACGTTGATGCCTTCGAAGATCAGGATATCCGGGCGGTCGACCGTCTTGAATTCGTTTGGCAGCACGTCATAGACGAGGTGCGAATAGGAGGGCGCCTGCACATTCGGCTGGCCGGCCTTGATCGCCGAGAGGAAGCGCAGCAGCGCCGCCGTATCGTAGCTTTCCGGAAAGCCCTTGCGCTGCATCAGGTTGCGGCGCTGCAATTCGGCATTCGGGTAGAGAAAGCCGTCCGTGGTGACGAGATCGACCTTCGGGCTCGACGGCCAGCGGCCCAGCAATTCCTTCAGGATACGGGCGGTGGTGGACTTACCGACGGCGACCGAGCCGGCAATGCCGATGACGAAGGGTGTCTTGGCGATATCGGATAGGCTGAGGAAGCGGTTGCGCTGCTCGAACAGGATCTGCGAGGATTCCACATGCGAGGACAGCAGTCGCGATAGCGATAGATAGATGCGCCGGACCTCGTCGAGATCGATCGGGTCGCCCATCGAGCGCAGCCGCGTCACTTCGTCGGCGGTCAGCGTCAGCGGCGTATCGGCCCGGAATTTCGCCCACTCTTCCGAGGAAAAGAAATAATAGGGCGAATAGGCTTTCGCCTGGAAAATATCGAGCGTCTCGGGCGTGGGCTGGGTCTTGGTCGCTATCGTCATCGCATTCTTACCGGCTGGCCTTTTCCTGAAGGCCGGATTGGCTGGTGCGCCTTTCGAGCTCACCCATGAC
>NZ_JBNDIC010000114.1:0-3619 GCF_056755475.1 Rhizobium sp. KNZ2-6A
CGCCGCCAATGGCGGTCGCGGCGGTATAGTCGCGGGACCATTGCTCGTCGCCGGCACGCTCAGCGTGACAGGCGGCTCGTTCACGGCCTTGGATATCAGCGGTCACGGCAATGTCACGGTCAATGCCGCGACAAACCTCGACGGCACGCTGCTGGCCGCCGGCGATGTCAGCATCACCGGTGCTGATATCACCGCCAACGCCATCGCCTCCGGGGTGGATTTCGCGGCCACCGACAAGGCGGTCGACGGCAGCGTCGTTCTTTCAGAGGGATCCTCGGCCGGCGCACTGTCCCTCACCGCCACCGCCGGCGACATCAATGCCTCCAACCTGCTGTCGGCCGGCAATCTCATCGCGACGGCGAGCGGCGGCATCGGCGCGAGAACCGCAAGCGGTTCCGCTGACATCAGCGCGATCGCTCGGAGCAGTGGCCACGCCACCGCTCGGGATCGTCGCGTTGTCGCCGTCAACGCGGTCTCGCACCAGAACCTGACCATGACGGCCGGCGGGTCGATCGCCCTTGCCGGCCAGTCGCTGGCGGCGGGCAACGTCGATCTGCGGGGCCGGTCGATCGCCGCCGAGACACTCGCCTCGGGGGTGGATTTCGCGGCCACGCGTGCGTCGCCCACGGGGGCGCTGATGTTGTCAGCGCAATCGCCTGCGATTGTCGCGGCACGGGGTAACGCCCAGTCGGGTACGATGACGCTCAGCGCCACGAATGGCGATGTCACCGCCAGCAATGCGCTGTTGTCGGGCGGCGACTTGTCCGCGACAGCAACCACAGGCGTGAACTATGCCCTGCTGCAGAGCCTCGCCAACGCCTCGCTGAGTGCTCCGGGCGAGATCAGCTACACGAATGACACCAACGTCACCGGCAATCTGGCCATCAATACCGGAACGTTCGATCTGTCGGGAACACGTGGCGCAAAGCTCGCCGTCGGCGGCACGCTCGCCGTCACGGCGACGTCCGCAAATCTGGTCAACGGCAACCTGGTCCTTGGCGGGTTGACGCTTCATCTCAGCGGAAAGGCGAATCTGACCGGCGCTGTCGTCAAAACAGTCCCATCCAGCAGTACCGCCGGCGCTGCAAACGGCTCCAGCGGCGCTGACATTGCGATCACCGCCGCCGGCCTGACCACCAGCGAGGCGACGTCGCTGCTGGCCGCCCATGATCTCAGCGTCACCCTGTCGGGTGATCGCGGCGTCACCATTCATGGTGATCGCGGCGTCACCCTGCCGTCGTTCTCCAACAATGGGCAATTGGCCGCCGGCAACAACCTGACCATCGCGACCGCGGGCGACCTCACCAACAACGCGACCGGCCTCCTCCATGCCGGGAGGGACGCGTCCCTTCAGGTGGCGGGAACGCTCACCAACGACCGGGGCGCTATCCTCACCGGCCGCGACCTGACGATATCAGGCAGCACGGCAACCGAGCGCAGCCGCGCCGTCACCAATATCTCCGGCCTCATCCAGGCCGGCGGCGACATGTCGATCCTGACCTCTGATCTGACCAACAAACGGTCGACGACGCCGACCTGGCAGACCGGCCAGCTGGTCTCCTCGGGCAATGTGGTCGGCACCTTCGTTCTCAATCCGGATGTCGCCGGCAAGCCCTTCGCCTATCTCGAGACCGTCGATCAGAACATCTTCCAGCTCTATCCCGGTATCGATCCGCCGGCATGGCGGGACTACCAGTCGCAGCTCTGGTCGAAGGCGACCCTCGCCGACGGCACGAGCTATCGCGCCTGGACCTGGGTCTCGGCCAACGGACCGACCGAGGTCCGGCCGATCCTCGACTGGATCAAGGCGCGCGTGCCGAAGGACGAGAGCGGCAATCCCGTTCTCGATCCCAACAATCCCTCGAAGTACTTCATCGTCGATGAGGTCGTCAAGAACGCCGCGGACGCCAGCACGACCTACACATGGGACCCAACCGCCAATATCAGCCAGTCGGCCCATGAGGACCGCTTCACCGGCGCGCTCAGCCCCGAGGCGGTGATCCGCGCCGGTGGCAATCTCACGGTCGACGCCACCAACCTGACGAACGCCTACAGCGCCATCGAGGCCGGCGGCGACGCGACGCTCAAGGGATCGACGCTCACCAACGAGGGCGTCGCGCTCAACCGCACCACGACGCTGACCTGCAACGCGAAAGGCGCCTGTACCGCCTACGATGCCGACGGCACCGCCGATCCCACGCGCGACATCGCCAATGGCGCCTCGATCGTCGCGGACACCACCGTCATCGCCGCCGCCGCCGGCACCCTCAAGGCGGCACGCGACCTCACGCTCGACTTCGCCACCGTCAACAACACCTCGCTCGGCTCGACCGGCGGCAAGGCGGCGGTCAGCGCGCCGGCAAGCAGCCACGATCCGCTCGCCGCCCTTGACGGCCTGACCGCGGGGGCGGCGCTGTTTTCCGTCAATGCCGCGATTGCCAATGTCCCGGCCAACGGCCCCGTCGCGAGAACCGCGAGCGGTTCCGCTGACAACGGCGACGGCGGCACCGGGCTGATCGCCGCCGGCGGCCTTTCGGCGGTGCTCGGCAATCTCAGACGGCTGACACCGGAGGCCGTCGTGCAGCTGGCGAGCCTTGCCAAGCCGCAGTCCGGCGGTGTCGGCGGCACGGTCCCCGGCCAGGCTTTTGTCTTCGAGACCCGCCCCGCCTTCCTCGACGTCTCGAAGTTCTACGGCTCGGCCTATTTCCTCAAGCGCATCGGCTATCATCCCGAAACAGCCGTTCCATTCCTCGGCGACGCCTATTTCGACAACCAGCTGATCGACACCCAGCTCAGGCAACTGATCGGCGACGGCCTGGCCAAAGGCTCCTTCATTCCCGGCAGTGACGCCATCGAGCAGATGAAGGGGCTCATCGACAATGGCGTGGCCTATGCCAGGGACAATGGCCTGGTCCTCGGTCAGGGATTGACGCCCGATCAGGCCGCCAATCTCAAGCAGTCGATGGTGCTTTACCAGGCCCAGACCGTCAACGGCGTGCAGGTGCTGGCTCCAGTCGTCTATCTGTCGGCCGCCGATCGGGCCAGGGCCAGCCTGTCGGGGGCGTCCATCGCCGGCAACACGGTCGATCTCACCACGGGGGATCTGAGCAATTCCGGCGCGATTGCGGCCGCCGGCGGCCTGACCGTCGCCGCAAGCTCGATCAGATCGACCGGCTCCTTCCATGCCGGCGGCGATCTCAATCTCACCGCCTCGAACGGCATTACACTTGCCGCCCAGACCATGACGCTCGGCGGCCAGGGCGCGACGATTGCAGGCAATCGCGCTGTCGTCGTCAACCCAAATACCGGCGCATCTGCCGGTGGCAATGTTCTGCTCGCCGCCAATAACAGCGATCTCAATCTCAATGGCGCCAGCGTCAAGGCCGGCGGCAATGCCCGGCTTTCCGGCAACAATGTCAACCTCGCCGCGGTCAAGGCTGACAACAATGGCCAGCAGAATGCGACGGGAGCACGCGTTAATGCGGGTGGCAATCTCGCGATTGCCGCCAACAACGACGTCAACATCATCGGGTCCTCCGCGAAGTCGGGCGGCAATCTTTCGGTGGCCGCCACGAATGGAGCGGTCAATATCGTTTCGACCGATCTCGCTCGCAAGACG
>NZ_JBNDIC010000115.1:0-3377 GCF_056755475.1 Rhizobium sp. KNZ2-6A
AGATTATATTATGATATAAAAATAACATTACTATATGTATTTTTTCTTGTGTTAGGTGATACTGCTATATGGTTTTTACCATATGGGAATCAATTACATTGTCGCGACGGAAGATGTTATTTTATAGAGTTTATGCTGGGAAGGGTGAATGAGCCATTTATCCATTTGTATTTATTTGGATGGCTTTGCTCATTTTTTCTTAGCTGCATAGTTGCAAGGGTTATATTAATAATCAAACACAGACGATAATACCAGCTTGCTTCTCGGATGTGATTCAGGGGGACATTATGGTTGACAGAAAATACGATAGCGACCTAGAGCCGTCTGCAGATGCCGTTGGCTATACGACAACGGCTATTCAGGCTGGTTTGGGGATTGGCAAGGCCTACTACAGTGCACAAATCCTCAGTCATTATACCAGCCTGCCGACCGGTCGTCTGCCAAGCGTGCAGGCAGCACTTCCGCGGATTAACGCCCAGATAGCGGCGGAATCTTTCGCTGAGATTGCAGCAAGAACCCGGAGCCCCGCCGTCATCTCGAGGGCGATGAAGGCCGGCACGCTTGGACGGTTTGCTGGGCGTGTCGCCGGACCTCTCATGGGCATAGAAGGCGGTTATGACCTCTATACCTACAGTGGTCCGTCAAAAATGACGAGGGCAGCTGCCATTGGGGTTGATGACGGGATCGGTATAGGATTGGGAGCGGGGGCAGCGGCGATGGTGGCCCTTTCCAATCCTGCCGGCTGGGTCGTGGGATTAGTCGGCCTGGGTGTAAGTGTGGCCTACTCGACTGTATCCAGCCTGTTCGGCTTTCGTGACAGCATCACCGATCTTCTGGATCGAATTGCACCCGTACGATCGGTCATGATGACCCCGATGCCTAATATCGATCTGGCGGGGTATTATATGGCTGTAGATGGTCCGTCGAGTCCCTTCCTCGGCAAGCTCGCAGACGACCTCGGCTTTGGTGTTCCGTCCGCTGCTCCTGTTGCACCTAATTCCGGCCCCTTCAATCTTGACCTGGCGATCAATCCCCCGACGCCGGATGGCATTGGCCCCATCTCATTCACCCCGGTTGATCCCGTTCCTCCAACGCCGGTGACGCCGGTCGACAGTTCTACGTGGAATTTCGGCTTCATGCCGAGCGCTCCAAATGTCACGGTAGCACCGACGCCGCCATCGATGGACTTTGAGCCTTATTGGGGCGGGCTTCTTGGTGATCTCGGATATGACGGTACACGAAAGGGAGGCTACGCCCGCAACGATTGGGGACAGGATGCCCCGTCCGAACACAATGGCGTGGGACCGGGCGATAGAGCCACGGGTGGATATTTCCGCGGCGGCGGCGACTCCCCGCCTAAAATTATTTCAGAAAACAGATCAGGAGCAACGAGAGTAGGGCTCCTCTCGTTGTTCTCGGGCTTGTTCCTCCTAGCGGGAATGTCTGTGTCTCTTGCGCTCGGTCCGCTTGCTGCAAATCGACCGGCTGATACATATCCTTCCTATCAAGAGATTGTTTCAAAATGTCGGCAGTCGTTCGATGGAGTGGATTCCAAAAATTTTGATACGGACTATTACAGCATTTGGACGAACCAGAATGCAAAGCTTTGTACTGTCGCGGTTAGAAGCCTTGTGCCGATCAAAGCCAATTGCGACGATACAGTATCTTCATATGAACAATGCCTGCAAGGCATACTGGAACACGTTCTTGGCGTCCCGCTGGCACACGAGGAACTTAGGAAACTCGGCGATTGCGGGATAGGTGAAGGCGAACGCAAAACGGCCCTCTCTTACAGAACGCCGAACAATGACGATCCGTCCAAATGTTTGTATCGGATAAGCGGTGTTATCTATCCGCACAGGATCCCGGATTACCTGTTGCTCGGAACGGATTTTTTCGTCACCAAAGCGTGCATGGAGCTTAAATGAGCGACACGATAGAGATCGATGTTCCGTATGCAGTTTTTGCCAAAGATTTTCCCGAAATGGCAAAGGCCGTCAAGGAGTTGGCGATTGGTTTGGGTTTGGCGTTGGAAACCGATTCAGCTGGAAAGGCGATATTGAATGGGATGCGGGGCGTGCCGCCGAGTGCTTTGGGCGCGGCATTGAAGGGGCTTTGGGCCCGGATGATTTGGTGGCGCTAGCCGTAGACAGAGTGCTTCAAGCGCAAGATTTCGGCAGCTTTTGCTGATTTAAAGAGCCATATTAAAACCGTGGCTAAATATACCCCGGAGTCGGCGTCAGAATTATCTCATTAATTCAAAAGTGGTTCGCAATGTATTCCAAAAAACTTCTTCTATTATTGCGGGGAAATACATGGAACTTATAGATTACATCAACGGAGCTTTTTATTTATTAGAAGCTATTATTTTGGCAATAATATTTATTGTTTTTTTTTACAAGCTCATTTCCGGAAGGATTAGCATAATGAAAATGAATTTCAAGAAAACAGACCAGGATAAAGATTCGGAGGAATAACATGGGACAATCACAAAACGGGTTGGTGAGTAGCAATCCAGATTTCAATTCTTTCAGTTCGCTAGATTGGTCCAGTGAACTGAGTAAAACCAACTACATTGGAAACTCGTCTTATATTTCTCAGGGCTTCTTCACTAGCACGCAAACTAAAACCGCCACTTTTACTCTCGCTATTTCTCTTCCTGGAGCATTTGCGAACTGGACTCCGCCAGCTACTTTGAATGTATATGGGCCAGATCCGGTGACTGGAGAAAAGGCTGTTAAATCCTACCCTATTGGCGGTATCTACGGTCCATCATTCGTAACGATAGATGTTGGCTACCCTCAGGAAGTTGGACCGGCTGCCGGTGCATTTTATGTTGCTGTACAGGGCACTTTGCCGCCAGTTAAGGCTATACCCGGAATATTGAAGCCACTTCCACAGATAGCAGCTGTATTCAACAATTTACTCGCTCCTCAAGCGTATAGGATACAAATTTATGACCAACTCGTTGACGAAGCCACTCCCGTTGTCGCTGTAGCTCCTCCTGTTGCGCCTTACTCCGGTCCATTTAACCTTGATCTCGCGCTGAACCCACCAACGCCGGATAGCGTTGGTCCTGTATCCTATACCCCTGTTGATCCCGTTCCTCCAACGCCGGTGACGCCAGTCGACAGTTCTACGTGGAATTTCGGCTTCATGCCGAGCGCTCCAAATGTCACGGTAGCACCGACGCCGCCATCGATGGACTTTGAGCCTTATTGGGGCGGGCTTCTTGGTGATCTCGGATATGACGGTACACCAAAGGGAGGCTACGCCCGCAACGATTGGGGACAGGATGCCCCATCCGAACACAATGGCGTGGGACCGGGCGGCGGCGCTTATGGTGGGGGGAGCAATGGCGGAAGCTATGCACGCCA
>NZ_JBNDIC010000116.1:0-2936 GCF_056755475.1 Rhizobium sp. KNZ2-6A
GTCGTCCTGCTGCTCGGAAATCGGCCTGTCCGGATCGATGCCGGCATGAACGAACAGCACCTCCGGCGTGTCCAGCAGGATCGGCAAGCGCCGCAGAAAATTGACGTGATCGTCAGGCAGCCAGGTCCTTATGAAGGTGTCGAGCTGCTTCTGCCTGGGATATTGCTCTCTCAGCTTTGGGATATCCACGCCGTAGGATGCGAGCGTTGCCTCGCCGCCGAGCGCTACCCAATCATCCAGTGATATTTCGCCGTCGATATAGGCGAGCATGGCCATCTCGTGATTGCCCGTCAAGCAAATGCGGTCGAAGCCGTTCGGCGGCGACGCCATCAGGCGGCCGATCACCTGCGCCGAGGCGGGGCCGCGATCGATGAAATCGCCGAGCATGATGATGAGCTTTCGGCCCGGCAGTCCCGCCGCATCGGCGAAGATCTTGCGCTCCAGCGCGCTCAGAAGATCGTAACGGCCATGGACGTCGCCGATGACATAGGTGGGCATATCGAGATGTTCGAGCCGTTCGCGACGCCGGCGAGGGCCGAAGCCACTGGCCATTTTTTCGCGTATCCTAGATGCCGCCATGAAACTGCCTTTCGAGCGCACACCCCGGAACGCCTCAACTATGTCTGCAAAAAGGACTCAAAAGCGACGATTCTTTGCCAAAAAAGCAGGAATCGCGCCCATGATCGATATCGCGATCGGCCAAGGCCTGCGACAGCGGATTGCCTTGCGGCAAAGCGTCCCGAATGGCGCCTTTATGCATGGAGAAAGTTGACAGTGCGTATCCGCAATCCTATCGCGCTCGCAAAGCCGGCGAAATCGACACCGCATCAAACTGGAACGTCACACCCATGACGCCTGTAAACCTATCGTGAAGCCCTGATGGATCCGACGGCCGCGCTCCAACTCTGCCGCTTTCTTCACGATGCGTCGCTGATGCTTCTGTGGGGTGCGAGCGCCTATCTATGCCTGCTCGTGCCGAAAACGCTCGCCGATACTGTCTGGCGCCTGTCCGCAAGGCCATTTTTCGCGGCGACCGCCATTGCGGCCGCGACGGTGCTGGCCGCGCTGCCCGCAACGACGGCGAACCTCGGCAAGGGATGGGGCGATGCACTCGATGCCGGCATGATCCATGACGTGCTCTTCCAAACCACGGTCGGCCTGGCCTGGCAGGCACAGGCGCTTGCGGCCGCAGTCATGGTCGGCGCCTTCCTGCTGCCGGAAAGTTGGCGGCCGCGCGGGCTGGCGCTGGGTTCGGGCCTGGGGCTTGCCTGCCTTTCCTTGACAGGGCACGCCTCGATGCTGGAAGGCTGGATGCGGCAGGCGCATCGTGCCAACGATATCCTGCATGTGCTGACCGCCGGCGGCTGGCTGGGGGCGCTCGTGCCGTTGATCCCCATTCTGCGGCTTCTCGACCGCCCGGATTGCCGGACGGAAGCGCTGCTGGCGCTGCGGCGTTTCTCCAATGCCGGGCATGTGGCCGTCGCGCTCGTCATCGTCTCCGGCATCGTCAACACGATGCTGATCCTGAAACGGCTGCCGACGGACTGGTCGTCGCCCTACCAGAAACTGCTTGCCATCAAGATCGCGCTGGTCGCCGCCATCGCGTTTCTGGCGATCGTCAATCGCTATGTCTTCGTTCCCTGGATCGGCCGCAACCATAACCGCGCCCTGACGGCGCTCCGGCTTGGAAGCATCGCCGAGATCGTCATCGGCATGGCAGTGATCGGGCTCGTCGCCATCTTCGGCATGCTGGAACCCGTATAGGTCACGGCTTCACGCGGTTTCTCGCGGAGAGCCGCCAAGCGATTTCACCACCGCACGAACAGCTTCGGCATCGCTCGTCGCCGGCCTGTATTCCAGCCCCACCCTGCCGCGATAGCCTTGAGCAAACAGCCAATCCAGCCGCTCCGCCAGATCGATATGGCCGGTGCCGGGATCGCCTCGGCCGGGATGATCGGCAACATGAAGATGCACGATCCGGTCGATGCGATCGCCGATGACCTCACGCGTATCCTCGCCCATGACGGCCGAGTGATAGAGATCGTAGACGATGCCGATTTCGGCGCGGCCGACCTCATCGACGATATCAAGGCCTTCCACTGTCGAAGACAGATAGTAGCCGGCATGATCGATCTTCGTGTTCAACGGTTCGAGGCCGAGGTGAACGCCGGATCCTTCAAGGATATCGGCGCCGGCGCTAAGGGCGGCGACAAGAGCCGACCGCTGCGCGGCACGCGAAAACTCCGGCAGATCGTCGCCGGCCTGCGCGATCAGAACCGGCGCGCCGAGGCGCTGCGCCACGCCAACGGACTCACGCAAACCCTTCAGCCAAGCCTCCTTGTTTGCCGGATTCGTCAATGCGATCATCGGCTCCGCCACAAGGCCGGAAACCGCAATGCCGGTCTCGGCAACGGCGGTGGCGATCGCATCGAGATCCTTGTTCGTCCAGTGCCAGAATTCGACGGCATCGAGCCTCGCCTCATGCGCCAGCCGGATACGATCCGCAAAAACATCGCCATCGCGTGCGAACAACCACTCGATACAAGCCGAAAACTGCCGCATTGAAATCTCCTCCCGCACTTCCGTCAGCAATGCGCGGGATCGGCGGCGACCGCAAGGGGCGTCAACGGTTAATCTGCGGAGGGCGCCGCGCGGAGGAATCGATGACTTCCACGTTGATTGCGGAGAGGACGCGCATGTCGCGGCGGAAATCGGAAGGCGTCATGCCGGCAATGTGGCGGAAGGATTTGTTGAAGGCGCTGATGGAGCCGAAACCACTGTCCATGGCAACCTGCAGCACATTGGCGCCATCGCGCATCAGCATCGCCTGGGCGCGCGAAAGCCGCAGCAGGTTCACATATTTGGCCAGTGTCATACCGGTCGATTTCTTGAAGAGGTTCATGGCGTATTTCGGATGGAGACGCGCCGCCTTGGCG
>NZ_JBNDIC010000117.1:0-2796 GCF_056755475.1 Rhizobium sp. KNZ2-6A
CGGAGGAGTTCGCCCGCCATGGCGTCGAGACGATATTCCTGAAGGCACCACATTCCGGCACGCCGGAAGATCAGTTGGCCCCGCTCGTGCCAGAGAGCGTATGCCCAGGAGGAGTCGAACCTGCCAGACCATCCAACTTTGGAGGCTGTAGTTCCGTCCGGCATTCGCCGCTGCATTTGGCCATGGCGACCAGATTTGAGGAAACAACCTGCTGGTCCTCCCCTTAGGGATCGCACAGCAGGGCGGGGTTCGAACCCGCGTCCCGAAGGGTAACCAATGTAGTTTCCTCCGCATTCGCCATGTCATTCCATTCGTCCGTGACGACGAGGTGTGGTGAAACGTCCTGCTCTATCCGCTGAGCTACGGGTCCATAAACTGGAAGACCCGACGGGATTCGAACCCGCGACCTGGAGGGTAACAGCCTGTAGTTTCATCCGGCATTCGTCACGGCTCCCCGCGCCGTTCACGGCGACGCGGGGGTATTGCTTCCTGTGAGCCCGTTAGAGCTCGATCGCCTCGATGGCTTTTACCCAGCCATCCGCTCCATTGCTATTGGCCGCGAAAGCCGTGATCACCCCATAGACGGCATCCGAGAAACCGCCGATGTTGAGCAGGTCTTCCCGCGTCGGCGCCTGTGTGGTGGCGTGGGGCTGGATATCGAGGCAGACCAGCTTTGCAGCCGGGTTGACCCGCTTGATCCTCGCCCATTCCGTCATCACCGCCGTCGGCTGGCCACTTCCGCGTGCATCCACCCAGGACTCGTTGTCCGAGATGAACACGACGAGATCGACCTTGGCCTTCTCGTTTGCCAGCTTCTTCAGCGGCGCGGAGCAGTTGGTTCCTCCACCGCCGATTTTCGCTAGCTTGTCGGCATTGGTCATCACCGAATCCCGCCGGTTGAGACTGACGTTCACCACGTCATTCTCGAACGGCAACACCCGCGCCTTCGGATTCCCGATCGGTCCGATCATGCGCCCATAGACTGAGCGGAAACCGGAAATAGAACCAAACTTCCACAAGATCCTGAAATCCGGTTGCAAAGCTGAGAGGCCCGCCTGCAAACCGCCGAGCGCCTTGTAAAGCTTATTGCCGTCTTCTGCATCCTTGCCTGGCGGATCTTCTGGATGACGATGCTCAACCGAGCTACGCCGGATGCCGACCCCACGGTCGCGATCACGCAGATCGAGATGAAGCTGCTCGACCATCTGCTGCCTGATAAGGGCGAGCCGCCCGCATCCCGCGCGGGCACTTTGTCCGGTTATATGATCAAGCTTGCAAAGCTCGGCGGCTACCTGGCTCGCGCCGATGATCCGCCACCGGGCAACACCGTCATGTGGCGAGGTTTATCGCGCCTCACCGATATCAGGATCGGCATGACCATCGGCGGTGAACTTGTGGATAATTGAAAGCCTGCTCGGACGCGTACGGAAGAGGATGCATTATGGGAAGAATTCTTCACGGCAGCGCCCGCGCGAAGCCGCGTCTTCGAGCCGAACTCCAAGCGTCGCAAGAAAGCACCCGGTCCCTCGCCGCCCGCTTCGAAGACCGTCGCCAAATGGCGGGAGCGGACCACGACCGCCCATGCGCCAATGGGGCCTAAGTCACCCAAGAGCACGGTGCTGACACTGGCAGAGGAAACCATCGTGGTGGCTTTCCGGCAGAAGACGCTGCTGCCGCTGGATGACGTCCTGGGCTGCTTGCGCGATACCATTCCCAACCTTAGTCGCAGTGCGCTGCAACGCCACGGCATATCCCGACTGCCGGTCGCGGAAACCAAGGAGCGACGTAAGCGGTTCAAAAGCTACGAGATCGGTTACGTCCACATCGACAGCTGCGAACTGCGCCATGCCGGAGAGAGTGCCGAAGATTTTCAGCGAGATTTTTGATGAGCGATTTCAAGTGCGTCACTTTCAGGGTGGAGTGACTATGTGGGCGGTGCAATGGTATTGCCGCTATGGCATCAGCTATTGCGACCTTGAGCAAATGATGGGCGAACAGGGCGGGATTGTCGATCATTCCACAATCTTCGATCTGTGAAGAAATCGTTTTTGGACATCGTTTGTGCTATGTGTTTGGGATCATGATTTGGGGAAGTAAGCAGGTCGCGCTTGTCATCGCTCAACCTCCCATGAAGAGGCCAAACGTACAATGTAATGAACTTCTGTTCCAGGTGACTAGGAGACCTGCGCGCGAAAGGAGGTTCCCTTCCTGACCAGTGAGTTGCGGGCGTCAACACTGCTGAGAACTGTGTCCCGGCGATCCTCTCGCAACTTGCGCCTGGCTTCCTCGGTCATCATCAGCTCGCGACTTGCAGGATGGTGAGACTACGTCTGAGATTGTAGGCGATGGTGGTCAAATGAACCTGTACCGCAGCTTTAGCGAGACCTCGCCAGCGCATCCGCCGCGACCCGTAGCTTCGTTTCCATGTACCGAAGATCTTCTCGACCCTGCCACGAACGCGATGGATCGGCTGGTTCCTGGCGTCGAGTTATGCGGTTGCCTCCTCTTGCGTCCTGGCCCAGACGCTCGGTGCCACAACTCGTGACGAACCACCCGTGGCGCGAACCGCGTCGCCGAAGTGCGATCCTCGATATGCACTGTCGGCGAAGACCTCGCCAGGGTCATCCGGCAATGCGGCGGGGCCAGCTTTGCCGTCGTTCACATTGGCTGTTGTGACCGATATCTTCTCCACCAACGCCGTATCGGCGTCAGCGCCGACACTGCCATATCATAGTATCGGGACACCGAGCCACGCTGTTATTGGGTGTCTGACTGCCAGTGATAGCGTGTCGCGCG
>NZ_JBNDIC010000118.1:0-2724 GCF_056755475.1 Rhizobium sp. KNZ2-6A
TTTTGCCGGCGCACGCAAGACCTCCGCTATGACGATCAGGTGATCGCCGAGCTGAGCTCGCTCCATACGGCGCTCAAGCAATCGATATTCTTTGCCTCCCGCCTGAATTTGAACAAGCAAGGGGCACTATCGAAACCCTCGACGGGATCGGTCCTCCCCCGGCCCTTCTCAACGCCAGCGTGCTGAAAATTGCAGCACTCTTTCGGTCATCAACGGAATTTTTCGCAACGGAGCCATAGCAGATGATAGTAGCGTCTGGAGTGATAAACCTCGCTCATAGATAGGCCTTTCTGCTCAAAGGCGATACGTGGGAGGCAATTGGGAGGCAACTGCAAAAGGGTGTTTTCGACCGACAGGATAGGTCATCGAGGTGCCGCCCGCAGATGTAGCTTTAAGAAGATTCGATTGCGTAGCAGAAGTGCGTAGGGCTGTAGCTCATTTTGCATCACAGCTAGCGATGGTGTGTGATCCAGATGTGCGTTGGATTGCTGAAGGATGGTAGACAAAGTCACCTTCGTCGTATTGTCAGAGCCGGTAGGTCGGATCGCTTCTGACGCGACTGCGCTGGACGATATTGGTGTGCCTTGCCTTGATGATCTGAGTGATCATCCACAAGGCGTCAGATCGAATATCATGATAAGGCTGCCGCGAGACGGTGACTGGAGCGCACTGCGTAGCTTGGTCCGAAAGGTTCATGAGCGCTCCGTTTTTTCCGGCATTTCGTTTTCCGATCGGAAATTGGCTGCTCTCGAGACGCAGGCACGAAATCCACAGCCGCACGAGTATGTTTTGGTTGCCGAGATCAATGGTCATGTCGTCGGCCTCGCTGGGTGTTCGGCAGGCGAGTATTTGCTCGGCGAAGGCACGGTGCTGACCACCGTCCATCTGATCGGAGTCGATACCGACTATTGTGGTCCACTCCGCTCGGCCAAGGTTTTGTCAAGCTGTTGCGTGGCATCGCAGTCTGGTCAAAGGTGCGCGGCTCGCGCCGAATGCTGGTTCACGTTACAGCCAGTAATGCCTTCAAAAACACCGATCGGCTACTCAGCGCCTGTGGAGGTCGATGCATCGGCGGAAACTATGTTGTGAATCTCCCGTGATCAATCTGACGCTCGAAGCTTTCCCTAGAGGTTTGTATTAAATGACGAGTCTACACCACGCCCTCAAGATAATTGCCGTTTTGATTTCCGTGCTCTTGTCCTGGGCAACGGCAGCACTAGCGGAAACAGAATTTGAACGTCAATGCCATCGACTAATGCCCAAGGCCGATGATTTCGCTAAAAAGTGCCTGAAAGATGCGCTACCGTTTTCGCGAATGTTCTATCCGAGCGGAGGCACGAACGGAGAGCCCGAGGCCTTTCGTGTTCTGTTCAGTGACGCCTATGCGGACTCGCATTTCATCCTGGGTTGCCACATCGGCGCGCGCGGCAACCTCACCTATGTCGGCCTCTATTACAAGACCTCGACCGAGCCGCTGCCGGCGTTCCGGTCCGACCAGATCGGCTTTGTCGACTTCAACGCCAATGCCGGCATCAAGGTCGACGGCCACAAGCACATCCTCATCGCCGTCCGCCAGTTCGTCACCGATTTCATCCCGCAGCGCTATGAGGTTCGCGTGCGCAATTGCGAGGATGGCGACCTCGAAGGTGTTACGCCCAACGCCGACAGCACCACCCTGACCCGAAATCCGGATAACAGCAGGGAATGGGTCTATCGCTTCCAGGGTTCATCCGAAGCAAGAAGCAAACCATATGACGTTTTCTTCGGTCCGGGAGACGCACCTAAGATCTGGCGGATTAGGGGTAATGTGGTGATCGACGCGAATGGCGCGCTGCTGGTTCCGGACGACTGGCGCCGGGATGCCTGTACCAGATGGCAGGATGTCTATGCCGAGGAGGGAATTATTCAGGAGACCTGCAATCTGCACCCCGACTAGACCATCTTCCGCCAGCCCAATCTGATCGTCTGTTGAAGTCCCCACACCAAGGATGGTGCCATGTCGGAACCGAACCACAGCTTTTTCTCGGTGACCCTCCCGAACACAGGCTATGCGCTCAAACAGATCTAGCTAGCCTACAGGAGGCTTCATGAGGATTGGGCAGGCCGTTGCTATGTCAATCTCCACTGCACTATTGGCAATAGCTTTTCTAGCGCAAGCACTGGGCTACTCCGGAACTTGCACCCAGGATAGTACCGATGCTTATCTGGCTGGTGCCTTTCTGAGTGCGCCGCTGTTCGTAATGAACTGGTTGATCGTCGTGTGCGCATTCTTCCGCTGGTCGCGCCGTTGTTTAGGCAAAGGATCTCCTGCTATTTTCGCATTCGCAAATGTGGGTATAGGCACGGCTTTGCTCGCATTTAATTCTCAGATGCTCTGGGGCGTCCTGGGAACGGGAGAGACGCCATGTTTTATGGTGCGCGATTTCTCCACTTACAAATTACCTGACGTCTTTTCGGGAGACTATAAGCGGCACGATGTCTTCGTGGGGATCACCTACGGGATATTTCCGCTGATTAGTGTCGTCATTTCTGCATTTAGGGCTGCGTATTCACTTCGCAGTAGTTAAAACTTCGAACCTAACAAAGGCAAATGGGCCTTGAGTACATGGAACGAAATCGCCGCTGAGCGCCAGAGGCAAATACTTGGAGACGTTGGAGTTACGTTTCAATTCTTCAATGAAGTCGGCAGACATGCATCCGGCGAGCTCCAGCAAGCAAATCCGC
>NZ_JBNDIC010000119.1:0-2491 GCF_056755475.1 Rhizobium sp. KNZ2-6A
CGATGAAGGCCGCCGCGATCTACGCCAGGGTATCCTCCGAACAGCAGAAGGAGGAGAACACGATCGCCAGCCAGACATCCGCCGCATCTCCATGCCGCGCAACAGCATGTATGAGGCAGCACTCGGAAATTTCCGTCCAGAGAGGTAAGGGGAATGTCGCTATTGCAACGTCGATTGGCCGCAGCGGACGCCAGGCTGGCCGTCCTGAAGGAAGACCGTAAAGCCGCCGCCAAGGCCCACCGTAAGGCAAAACAACTCCGCCGTTGACACCCTGACTGGATCATCACAGGCGGGGAGAGCGGGCCGAAACGCCGGCTGCTTGATATGAACGCCGTGCGTTCGATCCGCGATCAATGCGCCCGCAATGGCATCGCCTTCCATCACAAGCAGAACGGCGGCCTGCACGGCAAGGACAATGGCTGTCTGGTCGACGGCGTTGAACACGAACACTTTCCGCCGGCACTCGCTGCTTGAATTGCTACAATCGATGGAGACAGACATGAAAAGTACAATCCCACTGCTTAAGGGAGAAATTGCCGAGCTGATCGCGTTTTCCGCCTGATACGCGTTCAAACGAATAAATGGAGTACAGGACTATGAGCGGTAAAAGAATACTCTCCGATGTACAGATAAAGAAGGCGGCCTGAGAGCCGCCCACGAAAAGGGGCGCCGAGGGCACGGCCGGCCCCCTAAACCGCCGTGCCCTCTTCAACTTACTGCCTCACTCGGCCTTCATCAGACTAATGCGCTGAAATCCGATGTGGTTGAGCATCTGCATGACAGTCATGACGCGAGCGCTGTTCGCACGACGGCTTGCTTTGAGATAGACGCGCACGTCTGGGCCTGCTCGGGCTACAGCTTCCAGGCTAGCACGAGCGGTATCGTCGGAAAGAGCCTGACCATCCTCCAGATGGATTTGCCCAACTTCATCCACCAGAACCACCAAGGCATCTTCAGGTGGGGTAAGAGAATTCGTTGATGATCTCGGCAATTCAGGGGGGACTCCCTCCGAAACGAGCGGGCCCGCCAAGGCCAAAATGAGGGCGAACGGCAACAACAGCAAGTGGAAGAAATCCAGCATTCTACCCCCATTTCCACGATCATATCCCTAGCACAATGTTTTCTTTAACGTTGGTCTGTCAACGCCGTTGACAGACGGGACTGTCTCAAAGGAAAGTTCTTTCAACTGGAAACGGAGCCAACGGCCGGCATGAAAAAAACGATCTTGGGAGGGTTGATAGTCATTTCAGTGGGATTGATCCCGCAAGCTGCGGTAATGGCAGACCCGATGCAGGGTCCGAGTGCCGCCTCTGACAGCGAGGTTGTTGCCAAAGCGCCGCATCTGCAATTGGCAGCCGAGCAAGGAAATGCGTTCGCCCAATATATGCTCGGCTCTCTCTATGAAATCGCCCAGGATAACGTCAAGGCTGCCGAATGGTACCGCAAGGCGGCCGAGCAAGGAGAGGCGCTCGCGCAGACAAAGCTGGCTTTGCTCCACCAAAACGGGCGTGGTGTTCCAAAAGATTATAGCCAGGCGCTGATCTGGTTCACGTCTTCGGTGCCATCGCGCATTTCGAACGACGACTGATCTCCGAACGTACGAAGGATGGCCTTGCTGCCGCAAAGGCCAGAGGAAAACGGCCAAGTCGCCAGCCGCTCGACGCAAAAAAAGGTCGAAGCTGCCATCAAGCTTATTGAGGCAAGGACTTCACCTACAGAAGCGGCCAGGCAACTCGGTCTTGGGTGTTCCACCATCTATCGAGAACTTCGCCGTTTAGGTGTTAGCCGAACGGCGCAAGCGTAGCGCAGGTGGTGTGCATTCCCTTGGAATGGCCGAGCAGTCAACTGCCGAATTTTGCACACGGAGGGCAAATGAAATGGCGAATTATTTTTGCGCTAATGTTGGCCATCCCGACGATGGTGCTCGCTGGCGTGTATGAGAAACGGCAACCAAACTGGATTGAGAAAACGCAGGCAATCCAAAAGCTGACCTCAGGCACCGAACCTTCAACGATACCTGTTGGCGGTCGCTTCATTTGCTCGGGCAATATAGACGAAGATGGGATGGTCGCCATGTTGCGGGAGAGGCAATTGAATGTTTCCGATGGCGATCAATGCGAGATTGTTGCGTCCCGAATTATCCCGACGAACGAAACCGCTATTCGAGAAGCCATTGAGAACATGCGTCATTTGGCAACGGAACTCGGATTGCGGCTTATCTCTGTAGAAGCGGGTGATTTCGAAGATGGGAACGCCACCATACTCGCTAGCGAAGATGAATATGTTCCATGGTGGCAGAATTAGCGTCGTCTCAGCCCCCTTGCGGCTAAGACGAAGGCATTTCTTTCACTCCTGGGCGATCAATCCCAGCCGCTCCTTGGCCTGGATGTAGGAGCGCCGGGAAACTAAGTCGTCTTAGAGCGGGATGAATTTAGGCGGAATCGGAATTGGGATTCCCTTTTGTGAGCAAATCAGATTCACCATTCTGACC
>NZ_JBNDIC010000120.1:0-2464 GCF_056755475.1 Rhizobium sp. KNZ2-6A
GCTGCGAAAATTCATTACCTTGGGTGCCGACGCTCTCGGGTCTGGACTTGCTTCGAAAATGTGGGGAGGGTCAAGGCACATTTTGCCCGCGGCAGGGGTGTGGAGGCAAGAGCGATCCTCGAACTGTTCAACGGCGAGCTCGTAACCTTTGAATTTTGCCGGCGCACGCAAGACCTCCGCTATGACGATCAGGTGATCGCCGAGCTGAGCTCGCTCCATACGGCGCTCAAACAATCGATATTCTTTACCTCCCACCTGAATTTGAACAAGCAAGGGGCGCTATCGATACCCTCGACGGGATCGGTCTTCCTGCGGCCTTCTCAACGCCATCGTGCTGAACATTGCAGCACTCTTTCGGTTTTCAACGGAATTTTTGCAGCCATAGCAGATGATAGTAGCGTCTGGAGTGATAAACCTCGCTCATAGATAGGCCTTCTGCTCAAAGGCGATACGTGGGAGGCAACTGGAAAAGGGTGCTTTCGACCGACAGGATAGGTCATGGAGGTGCTGCCTGCAGATATAGCCTCAAGAAGACTCGATTGCGGAGCAGAAGTGCGTGGCCCTGTAGCTTACTTTGCATCACAGCTAGCGATGGTGTGTGATCCAGATGTACGTTGGATTGCTGAAGGATGGTAGACAAAGTCATCTTCGTCCAATTGTCGGAGCCGGTAGGTCGGATCAGTTCTGACTCGGCTGCTCTGGTCGATATTGGTATGCCTTCCCTTGAAGATCTGAATGATCAGCCACAAGGCACCAGATGGGATATCATCATAAGGCTGCCGCGAGACGGTGACTGGAGCGCACTGCGTAGCTTGGTCCGAAAGGTCCATGAGCGCTCTGTCTTCTCCGATATTTCGTTTTCCGATCGGAAATTGACTGCTCTCGAGACGCAGGCACGAAATCCACAGCCGCACGAGCATGTTTTGGTTGCCGAGATCAATGGTCATGTCGTCGGCCTCGCTGGGTGTTCGGCAGGCGAGTATTTGCTCGGCGAAGGCACGGTGCTGACCACCGTCCATCTGATCGGAGTCGATACCGACTATTGTGGTCCACTCCGCTCGGCCAAGGTTTTGTCAAGCTGTTGCGTGGCATCGCAGTCTGGTCAAAGGTGCGGGGCTCGCGCCGAATACTGGTTCACGTTACAGCCGGTAATGCCTTCTAAAACACCGATCGGCTCATTCGAGCAGGCGGGGTGTTTGCATAGGAGGAAGCTATGTAGTCAATAGCTAGGTAGGGCGGTTGCAGCTTCTGGACGTGCATCGTGTATCTGGAAACGATGTGTTATTGAATTTTTGGCGGTCGATCATGTCATTTATGAATTTTCCATGGGTGGTGGGACCAATCCCAATAATTTTGACCGCGTTATCCGCATATTATTACTGGAAAATGATCGTTTTCAGAAGGCCCACGACAGCTGAAAATTCCTTTGGAATTCTTTTGCTGCCTCTGGGCGTCGT
This sequence comes from Rhizobium sp. KNZ2-6A, assembly GCF_056755475.1. Classification (NCBI taxonomy): domain Bacteria; kingdom Pseudomonadati; phylum Pseudomonadota; class Alphaproteobacteria; order Hyphomicrobiales; family Rhizobiaceae; genus Rhizobium; species Rhizobium sp. KNZ2-6A. The sequence goes on from NZ_JBNDIC010000120.1 coordinate 1,458, forward strand.
TTCATTATTTATGCAATTATTCTTCGTCTATAGATATATGTTTTCCTATGTTTTATTGTGTCAACTTATTTCTTCCATCTGTAGCTTTTTGTTGGCCATCATTGCGAATAGGCGAAGTAGTCTTCCGCATGATTTTCCGAGGGATGAGTCAAATTATCTTTTAAACATAAAATACTTGCTCAAGTTCATAGTTTTTCTTTTTTTATATAACTCCCTAATAATGTTGGTGCCATTAGGCGAAACGTGCCAGTCCGCGAGATGTTATGCTTTCGAGGCCGCATTTGGTCAGCGGAGCGCCTTGTTTCCTTGGGTTTATTTAGGCGGATTCGTCGGGTCATTGCTTCTATGTGGAGTTATCGACCGTTCCGTTCAATTGATAAAAATTCTTCTAAATTCAACGACTTCCAATCGCTAGACGCCGGGGGCAAAATTGACCGACAATAATTCGAGTGCCAACCTCTTTCCATCTGCAGACACCGTCAATAAGTTCTCGACGATTGCACAATTGAGCATTGGCTTGGCGCAAAGTGCATATGGACGTCAGATCTGGACCGGATACAACACCGCGCCGACCCGGTACTTGCCTAACGTGCAGTCAAGTCTGCCGCGGATCAATAGGCAGATTGAGGAAGGCTCATTTGCTGCAATCGCGGCGGGAACCCGCAGCGCCAGAGTTGGATCATTGGCAACGGTCGCCGATAGAATCGGGGTGGCGGCGAGGCCGTTTGGCGGCGCGATTATGCTGGGCGAGAACGCCTACGATTTGGCAACCTATCAAGGACCCAGTGGTTTTACGAGAGCAGTTGGCATTGCGGCAGACGACGCTGTGGGCGTCATTGCGGGAATAGCGACCGTTGTGGCATATGGAGCAGTCTTCGGGACTCCCGCCGGCTGGGCTGCGTTAGGTATTGGTGCGTTAGGAGCTGGAGCGGCATCGTAATGTTAACGAAGCTTGGACTTCAATGTGCGATGTTCCGCCATGACCGACCGAGATCCCCTTTATCGCC
>NZ_JBNDIC010000121.1:0-2393 GCF_056755475.1 Rhizobium sp. KNZ2-6A
TTCCCTTCGTCGGCGACATCGCTCGCTCGAAGACCTTCTATAGCGAGCTGCTGGGTCTCAAGATCCTGAAGGACTTCAGGAGTTTCGTGCTCTTTGAAACCGGCTTTGCAATTCATGACGGAAACGCGCTGGAGCTGTGAAACAACATCAAGACGGAACCCCGGTGGTTTCTGCGAAACGCTGCTGAAAATAAAAAGAAAACCGCAAATTTAATGGCGTCCTAATCGGCGTCCCTGGGGTCCCAGTCAAAACCACAATGTCTCTTCTTTTTCAGTTGGTTATCTGATCTTATGGTGGGGGTTACATTTTAGTGCTGTTTCACACGCAGATCTGATCGAGATCTGCAACCACCTCCCATCCGACGCCGCGCAAATGCCTTGGCTTTCGACCGCCCGCCGAAGTCTTCTACAAAAAGCTGCTCGCTCAAATGCGGAACGCAGGATAACTTGAGACGACCCGCAAGTCGCGGTTCAACATGAACTCACAGGCAGGTAAATCAAAACGAACTACGACATCAACTGCCTGGGCGATCTTTAACTTTTCAGAAGATTACGCAAATCGCGCCGGCCATCGACCACTCGTACAATCTGTATCGTGTCGACTGGCCCCTGATCGGTGTCTGGAATCGTCTCGTAGAGAATGACGTAAGGTGCTTCCACTAGCATCCGCGCCGTAGGCGCGATTTCGAGATGACGCTGGCCAAGCCGCGGTTGATCGACCAAAAGACCAACTTTCTGTCTAAATTGCTCATAATAACGTTCAGCGGCTTTTGATTGGTGAAGACCGATCTCCACATAAATATTAATAACGTCGTCCTCGGCTTGAGACGACCAAATGAGCTTAACCACCATGATTGCGAGCGGCGTTCAGTTTCTGACGAGCTTTTTCGCGGGTTGCGTTGAAATCGACAGTCTTTGGGGCGCCACTGGCTTTACCCTGCGCCCACAATTCGCGCAGATGTTGAATATCGTTCTTCCGGCTAGCCCATTTCGCAGACCAGTCACGCATGGCTTCGCGCACAATTTCGCTGCTGCTGGCATAAGCACCGCTTTCGACCGCATCACGCAAAAGCTCAGCTTGCTGCGGTGTTACTGCAATGCTGACCTTCGAGACGTTAGACATGACTGCCCTCTTCAGCTTTCTGGTGGGAAAGATTACCACCAAACTAGCAATGGAGCCAAGAAAATTGCGGGAGAATGCAAATTCATTTGCGTAGCTCGAAACGAGCCGGCTCCCTGGCGGTCGCTACTCAGGAAAGCTGCTCGGTGTTGTGTCGCTTGAGGACAGCCAAGGTCAGTTTTTTGCTCTGTTTCTGGCCGCAGTATGGTTCTTGACCAGCGCCTCGCGGGCCATGTGCAAATCCTTGAGATCGTTGAAGACGGGGCTTCGTACCGGCCGTGCTTCGAGTTCGAGGAGTGCTCCCATGCGGGCAAGCATTGCGGCGTCCATCCGGTCGGTCTTGGCCAGTTTGCCCGTGGTTTCAGCAAAGCGCCGTGCCTGACGCGGATTGATCTTGACGAGTGCTGCACCCGCCACGTCCAGCCGGCGCTCGAAGGCCCGGTGGTAGGGCCCCGTCGGTTCGTAGACGACGCGCATGTCATGGATGGTCTCGGTTTGACCGAGCCAACCCATAAAAGCGCTGTGGCCGACAGTGTCGTTGGTGAAGCGGCGGTTCGCGCCGTCGCTCATCCGGTGAGCGTCGAGATGGTCTTTCGAGATATCGACGCCAATGGTATCGTTCGTCATCTTTCGCTCGTCCTCTGCTTGTCATTCGGAGCTGAACTGCGGGTATCCGTTCAGGACCAAAGAGAAAGACGAGGGCGATCCGACTCTAGTTCGACCCGCCAAGCGGTCCGCGTTTCAACGATCCCACCCTCGCCGCTGAGGCAGGGCGGCACCCTCTCGCAGCGGTTCATTCTTCGCCTGTTCGCCAGCAAAAGTCATAAGACAAGCGGTTCAGGCTTTCACGGAAGCATATCCGGCATTGGCGAAGTAGTTGCTGCATTCGCTGGGCTCGATGGTTGCGATGAGGCGTCCGATGTGGTGCCAAGTATCATCAATGGTTCGCTTGTGAGCCAAGCGCATCCAGTGCCTGATTTTGGCGAAGGCCTGTTCGATCGGATGAAGGTCGGGAGAGTATGGCGGCAGGTACCAGAGTCGCGCACCGGCGTTGCGGACTATCTGGCGGACGGCGACCGACTTGTGGGAGCCGAGATTAACCGAAGTGAGCATCGACCATAAACCGCGAAAAGAAAGCCTAAGCATCACTCCGGGATAAGCGTAAAAATTGTCGTTGAACCAACTGAACAACGATGCAAGGTAGGATGACGTCCCAGGGAGTGGTGTAGCATTCGGCTGGGGCCGCGCTTCCCGGCGAGAGCCGGAGGGGATAT
>NZ_JBNDIC010000122.1:0-2344 GCF_056755475.1 Rhizobium sp. KNZ2-6A
CGCCTCACCGACCGGAAGCCGATTTGTTTGGGGCCGGACTTGGAGGATCGATCAAAGCCTGGCGGTCGGCGAGTTAGAGACCACGAGATCGTGGATCTGCTCGCGGATCCATTGCTGGCCCTGATGCCCGTGGGTGCGCTCATGCCAGATGAGCTCAACCTGAAACCGCTCCGGGAGCCATGGAACGTCTATCCACGCGACCTCCGCCAAGCGGTCTCGCATCAGGCGTCGCGGCACCAGCGCGACAAGCTCGCTGCTTGCGACGATGCTCGGGACAACGAGGAAAGAGGCGGCAGACGCAACAATGGCGCGGGAGTGACCGAGGGCTTCGAGGGTGGTATCCACGGGCGTCGAAAACCCGCCGCCCGAAGGCGAAACGATGACCTGCTCAAGTCCGCCGAAGCCCGCGGCCGTCGCCCCTTTCTCTATCCGAGGGTGGCCGGGACGGCCGATAAGAATGTAGCTCTCCTCAAAGAGGTGGCGGGTACGTAGGTGAGCTTGGGCGGGCTCCGGTGTGGCGATGGCCAGATCGACATCGCCGTCCGCCAGTTGCTGCGTTAACCTTGCCGGTGCTAGGCGGTGCACCGCAAGCCGGATTTTGGGCGCCTTCTCGCGCAGTCCCACGATCAGAGGCGCCACCACCACAGCCTCGATGTAGTCGGTGCACGCGATCGAGATGGTTAGCTCGGCTGTCGCGGGAGAAAAGCTGTCATGACCCTGGAGCGTGCCGCGGAGCTGATCCAGCGAGGCTCGAAGCGGCCCGATCAGCTCGAGCGCCTTGGCGGTCGGCACCATGCCACGATGCGCCGGCACGAGCAGGGGATCCTTGAACAGGTCGCGAAGGCGGTTCAGTTGGGCGCTGAGCGCCGGCTGGCTCATATGCAGCCGGGCTGCGGCCCTTGTGACGTTGCGCTCGACAAGCAGAGCTTCGAGACTGACGAGGAGGTTGAGATCGATGCGCTTCATATCCATGTTCTGGATAGTAGCGCATAAATCAATCGATTTCACATATGGCCGATGGGCTGCGAATCTGACCTCCAAGGAGCGCCGGTTCGGCTGCTCCGGCTAGTAACGGAGATCCCATATGTCGATTGATCAAAAGCCTACCATTGTCGTCGCAGGCAGCCTGAGCAAGCAGGGCCGGAGCGTGACGGAGTCGTTGTTGGGGAGTGGACGGTATCACGTTCGTGCCCTGACAAGTCGGACAGACTCGCCTGCGGCCCTCAAGCTGGCCGAGCAGGGCGCTGAGCTCATCGCCGTGCCGCTTGCGATCAACCACAGGAGCGATTTTGTGAAAGCGTTTCGGGGAGCGCAGGGCGCCTTCCTGATGACCCCAGTCGTCGCCCCGCCGGAAACCTACGAGTTCGATATTGGCAGGGATCTGGCAGACGCCGCCATGGAGGCGGGTGTTGATCACATCGTCTTCAGCACGCTGGAAAACGTCGATGAGATCACTGGAGGTTCGAAGTTCGCGCCGCATTTCACGGACAAGGCGCGCGTCGGGGCTTATATCCAGGGTCTTCCTGTTCGCAGCTCATTCGTCGAGCTCGCGTTCTTCTACACCAACCTTCTCGAATATTATACGCCGCACCAAGAGGGCGATACGCTCGTCTTTCCAATCTATCTGCCGGAGCATTTCCGAGCACCCTTCGTCGATCCGCTGACGGCGACAGGGCCAGCCGTTCTGGAAATCTTCGACCATCCCGAAACCTATGCCGGGCAAACGCTCCCGATCATCGGCGACATCCTATCGCCGGCCGAGATGATCGAGACCTTCAAGCGCGTCACGGGCCGGAAGGCTGTGTATGCATCCGCCTACTCCCCTGATGAGCTGGTTCGTCATTTTCCGGAGTTCGGGCAAAATCCTGAGCTCGTTCGAGAAAACATCGGCATGGCGGAATATGCGGTTGAATACGGATATTTCCGGAAAGACCGGGACCTGGCGTGGAGCAGGCGGATCAATCTCTCAAGCCTGACCTGGGAGCAGTTCCTGATAAAGATCGGTTGGACGGGCGACAAAACGGCGTTCGGCCTCAACTGGTGACCCTTGGTTGCTTGTAGCGGTCTGTGGTGTCTTCGGGCCGCTCCCGGTCAACAATGGTTCCGTGTCGCTGACCGGTCAGCGCCGGGTAGCATCATGAGATCGCGGGCATGCCAGCGCTGCCACCGACGGAATGTGTTCTGGCGAACCTGCCCGGGGAGCAGCCGAGCCTTTTGCTGAAGGCAGTGCTGAAGGCGCTGGCGGATCCGTAACCTATTTCATCCGCGATCCGGTCGAGCGATTTTGCGCCGCTCAAGAGTACCTGCTTGGCAATAGCGATGCGCTAGCGCGCCAGATATTCAA
>NZ_JBNDIC010000123.1:0-2001 GCF_056755475.1 Rhizobium sp. KNZ2-6A
TTGGCGCGCAACCAAGCGTTGGTGCATCGATCCTTTGTCAACGATTTGGCGATAGGCAGGCAGGATCGAAATCAGCTTGATCCGAGTGCCATGCCGTACAAACCAACGCAGATCGTCGTCATCACATCGGAAAGATGAAATTCAGGGTGACGAATTGGCGTGACTACGAAGTGGACTGCACCCCATCGGTGAGACAGTAATCAGTAACAGTTCTCCCTGCTGTGGATTGCGTTTGGTGTCTTTTGCGACGGCGGTGGAAAGCGGTGATACCGGACCGCCGGGTCAAAGGGACAAGCACATTGCCGCAATCGCAAACGACGGTCGGCTGAAATGGCAGGCAGCCACCGGCTATGGCAAGCGCGCGTTGAGCGAAACAGCCGTCGGACGATACAAGGGCCTGATCGGACGGCGCATGCGAGCACGCTCTCTTCCGGCTCAACAGACCGAGGTTGCCATCGGTTGCATCGTTCTCAACCGCATGCTGGCATGTGGACGCCCGGAGTCTATCCGGCGTCAAGTCACACAGGCATAACCAACTACATCAAAGATCGAAATGCGTTCGATTTCATATCCGCGCACCAACACCATCGGGTGGGTATCCATTCGTTGGATAACAACAGGTAGAAGGTTCGATTTCAACCTCGGCGACGTACCGAGCAGTATGCCGAGCGGCCGTCGGCTCTCAGAACATCCATCGACAATTCGGATAGCAGATTGGTGGACGCCCTCTCCATCGAACCGCATCCCAGCTTAAGCGGAGAACATCATGATTTCACCCTACACGATCAACATCCCTGACGAACGGCTCGCCACGATCAGAGCTAAGGTCGAGGCTTATGACTGGAGCCAGCTGCCGGATGCGGGAGGCTGGTCAGCGGGGGTCGGGGTTGATGACCTCAAGCGGCTCACCGCGTATTGGCGGGACAGCTATGACTGGCGTGCGGTCGAACGGCGACTCAACGCACTCCCCAACTTCATGGCCGACGTGGAAGGCGAGCACATCCACTTCGTTCATGTGAAAGGCGACGGCTTCAAGCCGCCCGTCCTGCTCCTCCACGGCTGGCCGGGCTCGTATCTCGAGTTCGAGCGGCTCTTGGAGCCGCTCGCAGCGGACGGGCACGATGTTGTCGTCCCCTCGCTTCCTGGCTTCGCGTTCTCCACCCCGATCACGGGCCCGATCGGCCCGCGGCGGGCTGCTGCGCTCGTGCATGGGCTGATGATCCAACTGTTCGGCGACGCGCGGTATTTCATTCAAGGGGGCGATTGGGGCCACGGCATCGCGGCCTGGGCAGCGCATGATCGACCGGACGCTCTGCGCGGCATCCATATTAACATGATGACCGTGCGTGCGGAGGACGCCGCTCCGACGACCGGCGAGGAGAAGTCCTTCGCCGCCAATCGGGCCGCGATTGCCGATCAGGAGAGCGCCTACTTTCACGAGCAGGCAACCCGCCCGCAAACGCTCGGCGTCGCGATGGCCGACAGCCCGGTCGGAGCGGCGGGCTGGATACTCGAAAAGTTCGGCAAGTGGGCCGATCTTCCGACAACCGCCGATGGCGACCCGGACATCTGGAGCAAGTTTTCCGAGGAGGAACTCCTCACCAACATCATGCTCTACATTGCGCCGGCATCGTTCGTGACTGCAACCTGGATCTACTACGGCAGCCGGCTTGAAGAGTCGCGGATGCTCCCGGCCGGCACCCACATCCAGGTGCCGACCGGCGTTGCGGCCTTCCCCGATCCGGTGTTCTTGCCGCCGCCGCGCTCGTTCGCGGAGAAGACCTACAATATCGTGCATTGGACCGACATGCCGCGGGGCGGGCATTTCGCCGCGCTGGAAGAGCCGGAACTGATGCTGGCCGACCTGCGCGCCTTTATCGCGACGGTGTCGGGAGCGCGCGCCTGAAGGTGGAGATTTCCGTTTCCGAAGCGCTGTGCGTGGAGTGCTGTCAAACCAAATTCACCTGTCGGTAAGGAGGGCAGGGTAGGTCGTGTAAAGGC
>NZ_JBNDIC010000124.1:0-1728 GCF_056755475.1 Rhizobium sp. KNZ2-6A
GGGGGCGGTTCCGGCTGGGGGCGAAATGACACTTTAAGCGTCTTGGACCATTCCTAGTGCCCTTCATCCAAAGCCCGCGACTTTAGCTGACATTTTCAAATGAGCCAAAGGCTGAAACGGCGAAGGAAATGAAGCTACTTAGCCGAGGGGTCATGCGTCGATCGCGATAATAAAGCAACCACATAGGACGTTCGCCGAGCCGCCAGTCTGGGAAAAGCGGGATGAGGGAGCCCGCTTCGATGTCGTGCTTCAATAGGATTTCCGGCTGCATGATAATGCCGAGTCCGGCTCGCGCCGCTGCACGCACAGCCTGACCATTGTTCACGATTATCATCCGGGTCGGCGAGACCTGGACGTCTTCCTCGCCTCGTGTAAATCGCCATGGTGAACGAGCCGATGGCGTAAACGCGATAGCCTCGTGGCCGTCCAATTCGTTTGGATGTAGGGGCATGCCCTTTCGGGCCAGGTAATCCGGTGCGGCGCATACCGCCATGCGATACGGCATCAATACTCTTGCGATCATGTTGCTGTCCGACATTGCGCCAATGCGAAAAGCGACGTCGAACCCCTCGTCGACAAGATCGACATTCCGATCCGTCAGCGTGATGTCGAGTTCTACGTCCGGGGCGAGAATTCGGTAGGGGCCGAGCGCCGGCATCAAGGCCTCCGCACCGAAAGTCGTAGGCGCAGTTATGCGCAATCGCCCCTGAATCTTCGTGCGCTGCAACTCGGCAGCCTCTTCGGCAAGCGAGACGCGGTCAAGAATGTCGCGGCATTGCTCAAAATAGCTGGAGCCGAAATCGGTCAAGCTTTGCCGGCGCGTCGTTCGGTTTAGGAGCCGTGTGCCAAGTCGTTCCTCCAGCGCGGCGATATGCTGTCCGACCATCGCTGGTGATTGCCTGAGCTCCGCCGCAGCCGCGCTCATGGAGCCGGCCTGTACCGTTGAGACAAACGCCTGCATAGAACGAAAAATGTCCATTTAATGATATTGCTTTCAAATGATCCAAGATTTTCGCTAATTATCGTTCACACCAAATGCAATTACAACGACTGCGATGAAATCCTCAATGGAGATGGAAGAATGCTCGCGCGGTTCGCTAAGAAAACAATCGTCATCACAGGTGCAGGAACGGGTATGGGGCGGGCGGCTGCCATCCGTCTGGCAGAGGAGGGAGCACGCATCGTTCTCGTCGGACGGCGAGCAGAGCCCCTCGAACAAGTGGCTGCTGAAATCACCGCAATGGGTGGGGCCGCTACGGCCATTCCATGTGATATTGGCAAGGCAGAAGCAGTTGCTGGATTGTTCCGACAAGTCGCAGATATGTCAGGTCGGATAGATGGCCTTTTTGCCAATGCCGGTGTTTTGGGACAGTTTAAGCCGCTAGTCGACACCGAAATTGCGGACTTCGGCGACTTGCTTGCCACAAATGTGCTTGGCACATTTCTTTCAATCAAGCATTGCCTACCCTTTGTGGAAGGCGGTGCGATCGTCATCAACGCCTCATGGACTGCGGGCAGCGTCATGCCTGGTGCTGGTACCTATGCTGCCACGAAAGGTGCCCTTGTCACATTGATGCGCACACTCGCAGTGGAGCAAGGGTCGCGGAGCATTCGAGTTAACAGCATCAGCCCCGGAATCATCCTCACGCCAATGGCCGAAGAGGCCCTTGATCCGTCGTTAGCTGCCAAACTCGCCGAGCATGCGCCGCTGCATCGCAACGGGACGCC
>NZ_JBNDIC010000125.1:0-1639 GCF_056755475.1 Rhizobium sp. KNZ2-6A
TCGTCGAACTGGCTGGAATCGACGATGTTGCAGCCCTGCTCGGCCAGGTAATTCGAGATCGCCGCAACGATCCCCCGCGTCGACTTGCACGTCACTGTCAATACATAGCTCGTCATGGTGATCTTCCTCCGCCGTTTACGGCCAGAAATCTGCCTCATGTGTCACAGGGCAATCGCACATGAGGCAGGTACGCCGCCGCACACCCCTTCTCCCCAGCGGGAAGAAGGTGCTTCCGGGGATGATCCCACCATATGCGATAAAAACGCGGCATATGGGTCAATTCTCGCATCTTTTTACGCACTCAGATATCGAGCGTGCTGTCGCGCTCCCACTGGGTAAAGTGCGAGCAATAGGCGTTCCATTCCTGATGCTTGAGCTTCAGATAGGCTTCGGAGAACTCCGAACCGATCGCCTGCTTCAGACCCTCGTCCTCGTCATAAGCCCTCAGCGCATCGAGCAGGTTGAGCGGCAGGCGCGGCGCATTCTTCACCAGGTGACCCTCCGCGTACATGTCGATATCGTGATGCGGTCCCGGATCGGCGCTGCTGCGCAGGCCATCCAGGCCGGCAGCGATAATCACCGCCTGCAGCAGGTATGGATTGACGGCACCATCGGGCAGGCGCAGTTCGAAACGGCCAGGACCCGGCACGCGCACCATGTGGGTACGGTTGTTGCCGGTCCACGTCACGGTATTGGGAGACCAGGTGGCGCCCGAGGTCGTGCGCGGCGCATTGATGCGTTTGTAGGAATTGACCGTCGGGTTGGTGATCGCCGCCAGCGACGAGGCATGTTTCATGATGCCGCCAAGGAAGTGTTTGCCCTCGGCCGACAGGCCGAATTCGGCCTCCCTGTCGGCAAAGACGTTCGTCCTGCCGTCATTGCTCCACACCGAGATGTGGCAATGGCAGCCATTGCCTGTGAGACCCTTGAAGGGTTTGGGCATGAAGGTGGCGCGAAGGCCATGCTTCTCGGCGATCGACTTGACCATGAATTTGAAGAAGGAGTGCTTGTCGGCCGTCCTCAGCGCATCGTCGAACTCCCAGTTCATCTCGAACTGGCCGTTGGCGTCTTCATGATCGTTCTGATAGGCGCCCCAGCCAAGTTCGAGCATGTAGTCGCAGATCTCGGCGATGACGTCGTAGCGGCGCATGACCGCCTGCTGGTCATAGCAGGGCTTTTCGCCGGTGTCGTATTCGTCTGAGATCTTCGAGCCATCGGCGGTGATCAGGAAGAATTCGGCCTCTACGCCGGTCTTGACCCGCTTGCCTTCGGCCTCGGCTTGGCTGACGAGCTTCTTCAGCACATTGCGCGGCGCCTGGGCGACGATTTCGCCATCCATCATCAAATCGGCGGCGACCCAGGCAACCTCTTTCTTCCATGGGAGCTGGATGACGGAGGATGGGTCCGGCACGGCAAAGAGATCGGGATGGGCGGGCGTCATGTCGAGCCAGGTGGCGAAACCGGCAAAGCCGGCGCCGTCTTCCTGCATCCCGGCAATCGCCTGCGCCGGCACGAGCTTGGCGCGCTGGCCGGAAAAAAGATCCGTATAACTGATCATGAAATATTTGATGCCTTTGTCCTTTGCAAAGGCAGCAAGATCCAGTGTCATTCTCGTTCCCCCTGTCTCTTATACACATCT
>NZ_JBNDIC010000127.1:0-1642 GCF_056755475.1 Rhizobium sp. KNZ2-6A
TAACCTCCTTGACCTCGAGACGCATCTCCCGACCCTACAGGAATGGAAAGCACAAGGCCGCATCCGCTATCTTGGTGTCACCCACTACACGGATAGCGCCCACGGCGATCTGGAACGCGCGATTCGGACCGGCGCATTCGACTTCGTCCAGTTGAATTATTCCCTCGTCGACCGCGCAGCGGAGAAGCGCCTTCTTCCAGCCGCGAAGGATCTGGGAGTGGCCGTGCTGGCCAATCGGCCGTTTGGCGAGGGGTCTCTCGTAGGAAGCCTTGGCCGTACGCCGCTTCCAGCTTTCGCGGAAGAACTGGGATGCAGGAGCTGGCCGGAGCTTGCTCTTAAGTATGTCGTGTCGAACCCGGCGGTCACGTGCGCGATCCCGGCCACGTCGAGCCCGCAGCACATGACGCAGAATATGTTGGCCGCGAGCGGCGAAGCGCTGACGGAAACACAGCGGAACCGGCTCGTCGGAGTCATGGCGTAGCCGGCCGCGCCGAGCCTGGTTTCGCTCGTTGGCCACATCGAGCCTACTTGCGTTGTGCCGCAACGATTGATCCTGCGAAATCGGCGAAGGCGCGTGCTTTTGCACTGGCCAGCCGGCCGGTCGGTAAGACGGCCCAAAGATCGATCGGCGGAAGATCCCAGTCTTCCAGCACGCGCTGCACCGTGCCGTCCGCCAGTTCCGGCGCGAACATCCAGTCGGAGACGACTGTCAGACCCATATGCGACAGGATGGCGGTGCGGATGCCTTCCGCAGCACTGAACCGCGCTCGTCCAGAAACAGTGACCGAAGCCTGTGTTCCCTCGCGCGTGAAGGTCCAGGCGTTGCCGAGCTGGGTGTAGACGACAGCCTGATGGGCTGCGAGATCAGCCGGAACAAGCGGCATGCCATGACGGCCGAGATAGCCGGGCGTGCCCATCACTGAGCGGCGGCCGGTGGCCAGCTTCCGCGCCACCGCCGACGTATCTGCCAGCTCCCCCATCCGCAGTGCTACGTCTATCCCTTCCGAGACCAGATCGATAACCCGGTCGTCTAGGATGACATCGACCTCGAGATCGGATGGCTGTCCATGAACTGGCCCAGATGCGGCAGGACCATGAGCCGAGCAAAGGTGGTCGCGGCGCAGATCCGAAGCCGGCCCGATAGTCCGGCCCCGGCGCCCTTGGCTTCCAGCTCCGCCTCGTCCGCTTCCTGGATTGCGTTCCTAGCCCGCTCGAAGAAGCGCAGGCCTGCATCGGTCGGCGTCAGCCCGTGGGTGGAGCGGATGAGAAGGCGGACCCGCAGGCGATCCTCCAGTTGAGCAATTGTTTTCGAGATCGCCGGCTGGCCGACACCGATCTGCCGGGCAGCCTGTGAGAACGACCCGGTTTCCACCACCCGCACGAATGCGGTCATCGCCTGCAATCTGTCCACCGACTATTCCCCTTGGGAATAAGCATTATCGCCTCGGCGCGCCTGCCGCAAGATCAGAGGAATGGTCATAACTCTCTCCAACGGAACACGATCCGATGGAGATGAATGATGATCCAAGTCCACGCCTTTGCTACCCCGAACAGCGTCAAGGGGCGTTGGTGCGCGGATATGAAATCGAACGCATTTCGATCTTTGATGTAGTTGGTTATGCCTGTGTGACTTGACGCCGGA
>NZ_JBNDIC010000128.1:0-1272 GCF_056755475.1 Rhizobium sp. KNZ2-6A
AGACGTTGGAGTTACGTTTCAATTCTTCAATGAAGTCGGCAGACATGCATCCGGCGAGCTCCAGCAAGCAAATCCGCATCCGTGGTATTCAATGTCTGCAATCGGCAAACAAGCCGTACGTGATAACGAAGCGAGCATTTCAGCTGCAGCACGTGAGTTTGGAATAGATCCTGATATGCTTAGAGCCGTGGTCTATGCCGAAAACGCGCATGGTTGGTATGATACTTACACCTCGCTCGTTAGGGAACCACAGTCATACCGACCAGGGAATATACAAAAACAGTGGTCTTCATTACTCCCAGGCGTGGTGGGAAACGATATTAAAAATAATCCAGACATAAATATCAGAATTACAGCAAAACTGCTGTCTGAAATACAAGAGCGCCTAGCTTACCCAACACCCGCTGCTATCGGTACGATATTCAACGGCGGTGGATATATGCGATACACTGACTATGGCCTGACTATTGACGAATATATGAAGACCCGACCGTGGGAATCTGGGGAAACACCACAGCTTCCACCGCCCGACGGTGCTCCCATATTGCCGCCAAGCATTCCTCAAGCGCTCAATGCGATGCTTGGAAACATCAGCTACACGCCGCCTCCCGCCATCAATCCGTTGGCTTTGACGCCGCCGTGCTGAACATTGCAGCACTCTTTCGGTTTTCAACGGAATTTTTGCAGCCATAACAGATGATAGTAGCGTCTGGAGTGATAAACCTCGCTCATGGATAGGCCTTCTGCTCAAAGGCGATACGTGGATGTGGGTAGGAGGCAAGTGGAAAAAGATGAAATTTCTTAATATGATTATGTGAAGGCACCGTATGAAGATCTTGTCGCAATCGGGGGCTGCCATCATACAATTGCAATCCTAAATGAAACTTACGACGCAGTGAGAATAGATCGAAAAGCCAGAACCCGCTTATGCTCGATCACCAGTGGAAAATCTATTCTATCACCGGAGAAAGAATGTCCCTGATCGGCTTGCCTTGGGCAATTGGCCCCGTGCCAATTATTGGAACGGCGCTAACCGCATATATTTATGCAAAGATGCTCATTCTCAAGCAGCCAACAACAGGATCCACCTTTATGGTGTCTCTTCTTCTAGTTTCCGGGTTGTGTTCTATATCTGCACAGCAGTTTTTGGATATTTCAAGTATAAAACCATATATTTTTATTTTTCAGATAATATATACTGTCATGTCATTCCTGTTGTTATATTTTTCTGTCCGCGTCAGTAGATATAAAGGCTGTCTCTTATACACATCT
>NZ_JBNDIC010000129.1:0-1293 GCF_056755475.1 Rhizobium sp. KNZ2-6A
TGTCCTTCCCGAGAGAGGGGTGACAGTTCATACCGGAGACATGGGTTACACTTTTTGCCTTTGCGAGGAGAGCGAAGGTGCCTTGGCAGGAGTGCAACCGCATGGACGAGCGTCTCAAATTCGTTGCGCGGGTTCTGGATGGCGAGAAGATAGCGGCGCTGTGCCGCGAATTCGGCATCTCCCGCAAGACCGGTCACAAGATCATCAGCCGCTATAACGACAGCGGTCTGGAAGGACTGACAGATCGATCGCGACGGCCTTACCGGCACGCCAATCAGCTTCCTTTCCAAATCGAGAAGCTGATTGTGCGGACCAAGCAGGACAAGCCCAACTGGGGCGCACCGAAGATCAGGGAGCGGCTGGCGCGGCTATATCCGGATGTTCACACGCCGGCGATCTCAACCGTGCATGCCGTCCTCGACCGCAACGGCCTGGTCAAGCACGGTAGGCGGCGGCGCAACAGGGCTGAAGGAACAGCACTCTCCAATCCTGGGCGGCCCAACGACCTGTGGTGCGCCGATTACAAAGGCGAGTTCATGCTTGCCGATAAGCGCTATTGCTACCCATTGACGATCACCGACTTCGCCAGCCGCTATCTTTTGGCCTGCGAAGCGTTGCATACGACCAAGGAAGTCTACGCCTTCACCGTTTTCGAACGCGTCTTCAAGGAGTTCGGCCTGCCCAAGGCGATCAGAACCGACAACGGAGTGCCTTTCGCCAGCCCCAACGGACTGTTCAATCTGTCTCGGCTCGCCGTCTGGTGGCTCAGGCTCGGTATCGACATCGAGCGCATCAAGCCGGGCAACCCGCAGCAGAACGGCCGCCATGAGCGCATGCATCTGACACTGAAACTTGAGACAACCAAGCCGGCCGGAGACAATTTCCTGCAGCAGCAAGCCCGCTTCGACGACTTCGTCGAGGAGTTCAACACCGAGCGGCCCCACCAGGCGCTCAATATGGCCTGCCCGGCAGAGCGCTACGACGCTTCACCGCGCGCCTACCGCGGCCTGCCCGATCTCGACTACCCGTTCCACGACCAGACAGTCACCGTCACAACATGCGGACGCATCTGCTACAAGCGCAAGAAGATCAATCTCAGTCTGGTCTTCGCCGGTCAGGCCGTCGGAATCAAACAGGTCGAAGACCATATCTGGCTTACAAGCTTTATGGATTACGATCTGGGATACTTCGATGATGAGACATGCAGGCTTGAACCTTTGCCGAACCCTTTCGGTCCAAAAGTGTTACCTATGTCTCAGGAATAAACCGTAACCTATGTGTCCAGAACGGACC
>NZ_JBNDIC010000130.1:0-1179 GCF_056755475.1 Rhizobium sp. KNZ2-6A
ATTACTCGACGATGGAGGCGACGATGCCTGCGCCGACGGTACGGCCGCCTTCGCGGATCGCGAAGCGCAGCTTTTCTTCCATCGCGATCGGAACGATCAGCTCAACCGCTACCGTGACGTTGTCGCCCGGCATAACCATTTCCGTGCCTTCCGGAAGCGTAACGATGCCCGTCACGTCCGTCGTGCGGAAGTAGAACTGCGGACGGTAGTTCGTGAAGAACGGCGTATGACGGCCGCCTTCTTCCTTCGTCAGGATGTAGGCTTCTGCCATGAACTTCTTGTGCGGCTTGACCGAACCCGGCTTGCACAGAATCTGGCCACGCTCGACGCCGTCACGGTTCACGCCGCGAACCAGCGCGCCGATGTTGTCGCCGGCCTGGCCCTGATCGAGCAGCTTGCGGAACATTTCAACGCCGGTCACCGTCGTCTTCGACGTCGGACGGATGCCGACGATTTCGACTTCTTCACCAACCTTGACGATACCGCGCTCGACGCGGCCCGTCACAACCGTACCACGGCCCGAGATCGAGAACACGTCTTCGATCGGCATCAGGAACGGCTGGTCGATCGGACGCTCAGGCGTCGGGATGTAGGCGTCAACCTGAGCCATCAGCTCGCGGATCGCGTCTTCGCCGATCTTCTTGTCCGAATCTTCAAGAGCGGCAAGCGCCGAACCCTTGACGACCGGGATGTCGTCGCCCGGGAAGTCGTAGGACGACAGAAGTTCGCGAACTTCGAGCTCGACCAGCTCGAGAAGTTCAGCGTCGTCAACCTGGTCGACCTTGTTCAGGAACACGACGATTGCCGGAACGCCAACCTGGCGGGCAAGCAGGATGTGCTCGCGCGTCTGCGGCATCGGGCCGTCAGCAGCCGAGCAAACCAGGATCGCGCCGTCCATCTGTGCGGCACCGGTGATCATGTTCTTCACGTAGTCGGCGTGGCCGGGGCAGTCGACGTGCGCATAGTGGCGGTTCGGCGTCTCATACTCGACGTGGGCCGTCGAGATGGTGATGCCGCGGGCCTTTTCTTCCGGAGCCGCGTCGATCTGGTCATACGCCTTGAACTCGCCGAAGTACTTCGTGATCGCTGCCGTCAAGGACGTCTTGCCGTGGTCAACGTGCCCGATCGTCCCGATGTTAACGTGCGGCTTATTGCGCTCAAACTTACTCTTTGCCATTT
>NZ_JBNDIC010000131.1:0-1149 GCF_056755475.1 Rhizobium sp. KNZ2-6A
GAGCAACCATTAGTTCAAGCGGTCCATGGGCTATTTCTGGCAAGAACGGTGTTGACGTAGATCACGAGTTTTCTGGCGCAGGCGACAAGCGCGCATTTGTGCTTCTTGCCTTTTGCGATGAGACGGTTGTAGAGGGCGACGAGCTGCGGGTTCCATTTGAAGGCGGCCGGCAGCGCTGCGGCATATAGGGCCTTGCGGGGCCTTGCGCGACCGCCGGCGATATGGCGCTGGCCGCGCTGATTGCCGCTGTCGTGATCGAAAGGTGCAAGGCCGATGAGGGCGGCGGCTTGTTCGCGCGATACATGGCCCAGTTCCGGCATGTCGATGACCATCGACAGCGCGGTGGGTTTGCCGATGCCGGGAACGGAGCTTGCCAGATCGAGGCGTCGAGCGAGGTCGGGATGGACACGGACTTCTTTTTCGAGCTGGCGGCGCTCGCTGGCGATCCGTCTGTTCAAGGCAGCGATGTCGTCTTTGATTTCCGCAATCAGACGCGGATCGCGGCGATGCTCAAGACGTGTCTTCAGGCGGGCGACGTCTTCGACCATGTCGTCGATGTGGACGAGATGGTCGTGCAAGGCCTGCAGGACGGCGTTTTGCGTGACGTCGGCGATCTGAGGCCGCGGCTTTGTGATCGCCGTGAAGGCAGCGATGATCGAGGCATCGAGCCGGTCGTTCTTGGCCCGGCGCAGCTTCAAGCGTGCGTATAGGCGCACCTGAAGCGGTTGATGCACGAGAACTTGCAACCCGGCCCGGCGCAGTGCCGTGACCACCTCGCGCTCGTAGCCACCCGTCGCCTCGATGCCGACCCGTTCGACACCCGCCGTCGAAAGCCGCTCGACGACCTCGGTGAAGCCCGCCGCCGTATTGAGCGTCCGGAAGGACGCCTGTTCCATCCCTGTCGCCGCGTCGAGGATCGCCACGTCGAGAAATGCCTTGCCGGTATCGATCCCGGCAACTGTCGTGATAAGCTGTTTCATCTTCGTCGACCCATCCTTGCTATGCGAACCCATGGTTCCTGCAACCATCCGGGTCCGATGAAGAAACGGAGACGATCTTGCTCACGGACAGCCAAAGGCTTCGCCAAGGCTAAGGGCTAAACGATCCATCCCCGTCGCCGGGATCTGGACCGTCATCCAGATCCCGGCA
>NZ_JBNDIC010000132.1:0-1052 GCF_056755475.1 Rhizobium sp. KNZ2-6A
TTTGTCGATCACGGCGGCCGGATCGAGATCGTCGCGTGGAGCGATCGTGGCGTGGTTGCGGCGGCGCTCAGGGTTTCGGCTGAGAAGTGGGGCGAGCTCAAGGTGTCCGGTACGGAAAGCTACAAGGCGATGGTGGTCGAGCTCGCGGTCGAGCACGGTTTCAGGCTCGCCAATCCGGAACTGCAGGACCAGATCGCGCAAGAGCGGCGGCGGGTCGAGGTCAATCGGGAACGGGCCAATCGGGAACGGGATCGCGAGGCGGAGCGTCAGCGCGAGCGTGACAATCAGCGCGACAAACAACGTGATGGGGGCATGCCGACATACCAGCCGACGAATGTCGATGATCGCGCGTCGGTGCTTGCGGCGATGAAGCAGGCCACGGAGAAAGGCAATGCGGTCACCATCACCAACAGCACCCCGGAGCGAACGGCGATGGTCATCGAGCTCGCGGTGGAGCATGGCATCAGGATCCGCAACCCTGAACTTCAGGACCAGATCGCCAAGGCGCGCGAGAAGTTTCATATATGGCGCCAGGCGGGACAGCCGGCAGCGACGGCGCCGTGGGTGCAGACACCGCTGAAGACGGATGCCGAAATCGGCATGGCGCTTGAGATCAATCGCGAGCGGCTGCACGCCGAGGCGCAGCGCGAGACCAAACAGGCAGCCCGCAGCGAGCGTACGGGCGAACGACCGTTCGATGGCGGCGGAAACGACCATGCGTTCCGCACACGGAACGAAGCCGCGGCCGCGCAAGGGGCCGATCGGGCACTCGAGAACAATCCGAACCAGCCGGTCCAGTCCGCTCCCGGCCAGTCACAGGCGGTCGAGCAGCAGGTGCTGACGAATGCCGAACTCCTGGAGCAACGACAGGAGCGGGATGCGCAGGAGCGACAAAGGAAAGAGGCCGTGCAAAAGCAACGGCCGCCGCGCCAGCGGCAATGATGATGTAAATTGAACCTGATCCATCCGGTCGATCCACTCTGAGTATTGGAGCACTATACGGATCGGCCGGACGACCTGCCTGTAGCGGCCCGATAACAGCGTGCGGGACC
>NZ_JBNDIC010000133.1:0-1047 GCF_056755475.1 Rhizobium sp. KNZ2-6A
CGTGGAGAAGCTAACCCAAGTGCATCACGCCCGTTTTGCAGGGTAGGGGATCACGCCTCATCGTGCAAATGCGCCATAAATACCTCGGTCGGTGTCCTGTATCCGAGGCATTTGCGCGGTTGGTCATTGATATGGCGCGTGAGGTGGAGAAGGTCGTGTTGTGACACAACTGCCAAGTCTGTGGTGCCTGGCAGGAAACGTCGAATGCGCTTGTTGGTGTTCTCGACGGTTCCTTTTTGCCAAGGCGCACTTGGGTCACAAAACCAGCTGCGCGCACCGATCCCTTCTTCCAAAGCCCTGAATCCGGCAAACTCGGTACCGCGATCAAACGTGAAGCTTTGACGCGCGGAGGCCGGCAGGGGAGAAAAAGCTCTGATGATCTTGTCCATGATCGGCCGAGAATGCCGGCTTGGATTCTTGATGAGAACGGTGTAGCGGCTCTTGCGCTCCACGAGGGACGTGACATTGGCATGGCCGAGTGGACGCTCAAAGATGAGGAGGTCGCCCTCCCAATGCCCAAACTGAGATCTATCTCCAATAAAATCAGGACGTTGGGATATGCGGTGCGAGGCTGGAAACGCACCGTCGCGCGGCTTCCTGGAGCGCAGTGGACGACGTTTGCGGCGGGCTTCCGGTAGATACTGATAAAGGCCTAGCCCATAATCTTCCTTGCTGTAGATGAAGCGGTAGATAGTCTCTTTACAGACGCGGACAAGGCTGTGTCCGTCCAACAACAGACGCCCGGCGATCTGCTCCGGAGACCAGCGTGCCTCCAGCTGGTTGATGATCTCCGTGCGTAAGCTCGGGTGCCGCCGCAGCTTTCTCAGCCGGCGTCGCCGTTCCTTAGAAATATCGTGAGCTACCGTGCTGTAGTAGCCGTCGTAGTCAGGCAGTTCGCGATCACGAAACGTATTGCGCTTGATCTCGCGGTAAATGGTCGAGCGGTGACGGCCAAGCTGACGGGCCATTTCGTTGACGGGAACTTTTGCCGCCACCAACTGATGTAGGCGTCGTCGGTCGGCGAGAGCAAGCTGCGTATAGCATCGG
>NZ_JBNDIC010000134.1:0-966 GCF_056755475.1 Rhizobium sp. KNZ2-6A
GATGACGTCCCAGGGAGTGGTGTAGCATTCGGCTGGGGCCGCGCTTCCCGGCGAGAGCCGGAGGGGATATCAGCGTGCTACTGCAGGCAGGCTGATTTGCGGATCATCACTCATTGATGCCATTGTCTCAAGTGTCATGTACCTGGCACGCTGCACGGCCCATTCATCATTTTGCTCAAGCAACAATGCGCCAACGAGGCGGACGATGGCGTCGTCGTTGGGAAAGATGCCGACGACCTCGGTGCGTCGCTTGATCTCGCCGTTGAGGCGCTCGATCGGGTTTGTCGAGTGCAGCTTGGCCCGATGCTCTTTCGGGAAGGTCATGTAGGCGAGCACATCTTCTTCAGCGTCGTCCATGATGGTAGCGAGTTTTGGAACTTTTGGCCTGATTTGATCCGCGACGCTGCGCCATTGAGCGCTTGCTGTCTCGGGTGTCTCCTGGGCAAAGGCCGTGGCAATGAAGGCGGAGACGACGCGCCTGCCGCTCTTGCCCGCATGTGCGAGCACATTCCTCATGAAGTGAACCCGGCATCTTTGCCAGGTGGCGCTGAGCACCTTGGTGACGGCAGCTTTGAGGCCCTCATGGGCATCGGAAACGACGAGCTTCACACCGCGCAGACCTCGCCGCGTGAGCCTGCGCAGGAAGTCCGTCCAGATTGGCTCGGCTTCGGACGTGCCGACTTCCATACCCAAAACCTCGCGCCGCCCGTCGCTGTTGACGCCGACGGCAATAATAACGGCGACGGAGACGATACGACCGCCACGACGGACCTTCAGGTAGGTGGCATCGATCCACAGGTATGGCCAATCGCCCTCGATGGGACGATCCAGAAACGCCTTCACCTTGACGTCGATCTCTTCGCACAGGCGACTCACCTGACTCTTGGAAATACCGCTCATCCCCATCGCCTTGACGAGATCGTCGACTGAGCGCGTCGAGATGCCCTGAATGTAGGCCTCCTGAAT
>NZ_JBNDIC010000135.1:0-932 GCF_056755475.1 Rhizobium sp. KNZ2-6A
GATGGCGGCTCTCGCGCAAATGCTGCTCGGATCGGCAGCGTGACAGTTCAGATCGTGCGCGACTGGGTGGTGCGCTTCAACGCACGCGGTCCCGACGGGCTGATCAACGGAAAGGCTCCGGGCAAGCCGTCGCTGTTGAACGAAGATCAGCGCACTGCCCTGGCACAAGCCATCGAGCGCGGCCCCACGCCTTATCTGGACGGTGTCGTTCGCTGGCGTCTGTGTGATCTGGCCCAGTGGATTTGGGAAGCGTTCCGGGTCTCGGTGAGTGAGGAGACCTTGGGTCGCGAAGCGCGATCAATGGGCTACCGCAAGCTCTCGGCTCGCCCGAAACATCATGCACAGGATGCCGAGGCGGCTGAGGCATTTAAAAAAACTTCCCCGCCGCTGTGGCAGAAATCGCCGCAGGTCCCGCCAAGGGCAAAGTGATCGAAATCTGGTTCCAGGACGAGGCCCGTATCGGGCAGAAGAACAAGATCACCCGCCGTTGGGCCAAGCGTGGATCAAGGCCATCCGCGCCGCACGACCAGCGCACCCGCTCGGCCTATATCTTCGGCGCGATCTGCCCTCAGCACGGCAAGGCCGCCGCCCTCGTCATGCCATGGTGCGATACCCATGCCATGAACCAGCATCTGATTGAAATCGCCAGAAACATCACTGAGGACGGGCACGCCATTCTCATCATGGACCAGGCAGGATGGCACATGTCCAACAACCTTGCCGTCCCCGAAAACATCACCATCCTGCCTCTGCCGCCGAAATCGCCCGAACTGATACCAGTCGAAAACATCTGGCAGTTCATGAGGGATAACTGGCTCTCCAACCGCATCTTCAAGTCCTACGAGGATATCGTCGACCACTGCTGCTACGCCTGGCGAACACTGCAGGAGCGGCCATGGAAGATCATGTCAATTGCCCGACGGCAATGGGCA
>NZ_JBNDIC010000136.1:0-918 GCF_056755475.1 Rhizobium sp. KNZ2-6A
TAGAGCGGGATGAATTTAGGCGGAATCGGAATTGGGATTCCCTTTTGTGAGCAAATCAGATTCACCATTCTGACCGGTAAAGGAGGCCGGGCAGAATGGCGCGACCTTTTTCGGATGATCTTCGAGACCGTGTTGTTGGTGCTGTAATGCACGAAGGGTTGTCGTGCAGGGCTGCGGCCAAACACTTCAGCGTCGGCATCAGTACCGCCATTGACTGGGTGCGGCGCTACCGCGAGACAGGCAGCGCAGCCCCCGGCCAGATGGGCGGGCACAAGCGACGGGCGATTTCGGGTGAGCATCGGGACTGGCTGATCGCGCGCTGTCGCGGCAGCGCCTTTACGTTGCGTGGCTTGGTCCACGAGCTGGAGGCCCGCGGTCTGAAAGTGGACTATCGCTCCGTTTGGATCTTCGTGCATGAAGAAGGGTTGAGTTATAAAAAAAGACGCTGGTCGCCTTCGAACGCAAACGGCCCGATGTCGTCGCGCGACGAACTCGCTGGCTGAAGCATCGCCATCGCATCGATCCTGCCCGCCTGGTTTTCATCGACGAAACTTGGACAAAGACGAATATGGCGCCGCTCAGGGGCTGGGCGCCGCGCGGCGAACGACTGCCCGGTGAGGCTCCCTTCGGTCACTGGAATACCATGACCTTCCTAGCCGCCTTACGCATCGACCGCGTCAGCGCGCCCTTCATCCTCGACGGTCCGATCAATGGTGACCGCTTCCGCATCTATGTCGAACAGGTGTTGGTGCCGGAACTTAACCCCGGCGACATCGTGGTGATGGATAATCTCGGCTCCCACAAAGCCAAGGTGATCCGCACCGCCATCCGCAAAGCCGGCGCCCACTTGCTCTTTCTGCCGCAATATTCTCCCGACCTCAATCCGATCGAACAGCTCTTCGCAAAGGTCAAACACCA
>NZ_JBNDIC010000137.1:0-845 GCF_056755475.1 Rhizobium sp. KNZ2-6A
GACTAGGGTTTGTTGAGATTCATCGCGAATTTATGACGGCAGCGCAAGCGTAGATCATTGCTGAGAAGTTTCGGTCGGTTTTGTCGGAGCGCATGGCGATTGCCTTGAACTCTTTGAGCTTGCAGAAGAAGTTCTCGATCAGGTGCCGCCACTTATAGACTTCCTTGTCGATCTCGATCGGATGCTTGCGCTTGGGACGCTGCGAGATGACGATCTGCGCACCGCGCTCGTTCATCTCCTCGATGATCCAGTTGGCATCGAACGCCTTGTCGGCAAGGATCGCCTCGAAATCAATCCCTTCGATTAAGGGAGCCACGCCGATCGTATCGTAGCGCTGGCCGGGCAGGAGGTGAAACCGGACGAGGTTTCCAAGGGCATCAGTCAAGGCAAGGATTTTGGTCGTCCATCCACCTTTCGATTTTCCGATCGCCTGATTTTGAGTCCCCCTTTTGCGCCGTGTCCATGACGGTGGACCGGAACGATGGTTGCATCGATCATGGCATATTCCATGTCCGGATCATCCGAGACGGCTTCGAATATCCGTTCGAACACGCCTTTTCTCGACCAGTCGTCGAAGCGTTTGAAGATCGTATTCCAGTTGCCGAACTCGTCTGGCAGATCCCGCCAAGGGCTGCTGGTGCGCGCTTTCCACAGAACCGCTTCGACAAAGAGCCGATTGTCGCCTCCGCTGCGGCCGGGATCGGTGCCCTTGCCGTGGCAATGGGGAGCCATCTTTTCCCACTGAGCGTCCGTCAAGACAGTCCGAATCATCCTCATACTCCTCAAAAGGAGCTTGAATCATGATATCTCTATCCGTGAAATCCTGAATCTCAACAAACCCTAGA
>NZ_JBNDIC010000138.1:0-708 GCF_056755475.1 Rhizobium sp. KNZ2-6A
TCCGGCGGTTCGTGCCGACGGGCAATGACGGTCCGGGACCCCAGGTTCAGCAGACCAGCAATGGCTACCGCCTGTCACTGCCGGAACGGGCGAGACGGCTGCTCGGCCGCTTCGGCATTGCACCGCCCGTGCCTGACGATCATCTTCAGGCACGGGCGGCGCGATCGGCGATGATCGAGGCCCACCGCGAAAGCCTCGAGATCGGCGAGCGGACCCTGTTCGATATCGGCGACAATGCCGTCGGACAGGCGCTGGCAAGGCTCGGCCGCGCCATCGGAAAGTCGTCGCATTCACGCGAGTCCGCCAGACAGACTGAATCCCCAACTGCTTCTTTCTTTAAGAGAGAAGAGTAAGCGGACGCCGCTGTCCGTGCCTCTCACGAGGCCCTGCGGCGGTTCCGTCCCGCTCCATCAGCGGGACGGCCTATCCCAATCGTCGCCCTACCAGCTCAAACCACCTCTGTCCGCATCCGCGGATAACCCCCCATGGCTCGTAAAAACAAGAAAGAGGGAAATCCGAATCCGGAATAGCTCACCGGTTGCGGATGCCACTATGATGCCCTCACAGGCGGAGGCGCCGGCAATCAACATACGCCTGCCAATGGCCCCACAGCGCGACGCCACCACCCACCGCAAATCCGCTATTGCTAAAGTAACTGTGTATTGCCATGATCCATCATACGGACACCGCATTTCCTATCCGGATTAC
>NZ_JBNDIC010000139.1:0-704 GCF_056755475.1 Rhizobium sp. KNZ2-6A
GTGCCCTGCTTGACAAGATCGCCATCCGTGCCAGTCACGTTGCCGGCGACGGTCGTGCTCTGCTCGTCTCCGAAGGTCAACGCCTTGTCACCGACATTCACCGTGGTGCCTTCGGCCGTCGCAAGCGCACCGATGGTGCGGTCGCCGTCGGCCTGTGAAATGTCGAAGGCTCCATCGCCATTCACCGTGACATCCGTTGCCGGCGCGAGCGCGCCCGCACCCTGCAAAAGCAGCCTGCCGTCGTTGATCGTCGTCGGGCCGGTATAGGTCTGCGCCCGCGTCACCGTCGTCGTGCCCGCGCCGTCCTTGACCACGGAGCCCCCACCGGAGATGACACCCCCATACGTCTGATCGGTGGTTGTCGGATTGAAGGCAACCGTGCCGCCCGCCTGCGTGGCAACGTCACCAATGAGCGTGCCGCCGTTTCCAACCTCCAGCGTGCCCTTGTTCACCGTCGCGGCGCCAGCGATCGTGCCACCCTGGCCGATCAGCAGCTTGCCGTCATCGACGGTGGTCGAAACGCCAGCGGCAACCGTGCCCGTCACCGTCGTGGTGTTTGTGCCGGTCTTGACGAGGCTGCTGCCATCCGTGCCGGTGACATTGCCGGCAATCGTGCCAGCCTTATTATTGCCGCCGAACGTCAGATCCTGAGCGCCGAGATTGACCGTGCTGTTAGCCACGGTGTTCAGCCCGGCAATCGTCTG
>NZ_JBNDIC010000140.1:0-675 GCF_056755475.1 Rhizobium sp. KNZ2-6A
TCAGCTTTCGCGACATCGAAGATCTGCTTGCCGCGCGCGGCATCGAGGTCTCGTTTCAGACGATCTCGGAATGGGCCGTGAAGTTCGGCCTCAAATTCGCCGATCAACTCCGACGGCGCTCACGAGGCAATTTTTCCGACAAGTGGCAACTCGATGAGATGGTCGTGACGATCAAGGGAAAGAAGTACTGGCTGTGGCGCGCCGTCGATGCCAACGGTTACGTCCTCGATGCCCTGCTGCAAAGCCGAAGGAACAAGGCAGCCGCCCTGCGTCTAATGAGGAAGCTGCTCAAGGGGCAGGGTACACCCCACGGGTGATGGTGACGGACAAATTGCGGTCCTACTCTGCCGCGAAGGCCGAATTGATGCCGGGCATCGAGCATCGGTCACACAAAGGCATCAACAACCGCGCCGAAAATTCACATCTTCCCGTACGACGACGCGAACGGCGGATGATGCGCTTCAAGTCGGCCCGGCAATGCCAGCGTTTCGTCTCGACACAGGGCCAGATCGCCAATCTCTTCCTTCTTCACCGCAAACATCTCACCGCCGCAGATTATCGAAAGCTTCGCTTCCACGCCATCGCAACATGGCGGCAGATCACCATGTCAATCAACGCGTGAAGGCTGCTACGATGCCAGACGCGCCCCCTGTCCCAGCTTAAGGCGACGCCACC
>NZ_JBNDIC010000141.1:0-671 GCF_056755475.1 Rhizobium sp. KNZ2-6A
TTCGCCATGGAGGCGGAGATCCACGATGCCAGGAAGCGCATGAAGGTGCTGCTCATGGTCTCGCGCTTCGGCCATTGCCTCAACGACCTGCTCTATCGCTGGAAGATCGGCGCGCTGCCGATCGACATCGTCGGCGTCGTCTCCAACCATTTCGAATACCAGAAGGTCGTCGTCAATCACGACATCCCTTTCCACCACATCAAGGTGACGAAGGACAACAAGCCGCAGGCCGAAGCCCAGCTCCTGGAGCTGGTCGAGCAGACCGGCACCGAGCTCGTCGTGCTCGCCCGCTATATGCAGGTGCTGTCGGATGCGCTGTGCCGGAAGATGTCGGGCCGCATCATCAATATCCACCATTCCTTCCTGCCGTCCTTCAAGGGAGCCAATCCTTACAAGCAGGCCTATGAGCGCGGCGTGAAGCTGATCGGCGCGACGGCGCATTACGTCACCGCCGATCTCGACGAGGGTCCGATCATCGAGCAGGACACGGCGCGCATCACGCATGCGCAGTCGGCCGACGACTATGTCTCGATCGGCCGCGACGTGGAAAGCCAGGTGCTGGCGCGCGCCATCCATGCGCATATCCATTTCCGCACCTTCCTCAACGGCAACCGCACCGTCGTCTTCCCAGCAAGCCCAGGCTCCTATGCTTCCGAACGCATGGGGTGAGG
>NZ_JBNDIC010000142.1:0-659 GCF_056755475.1 Rhizobium sp. KNZ2-6A
TGTCTGGCTGGCGATCGTGTTCTCCTCCTTCTGCTGTTCGGAGGATACCCTGGCGTAGATCGCGGCGGCCTTCATCGCTCTTCCCTCTCACGCGCGGCTCGGCGCTGATCGCACGGAACTGCTCTGGGACCAATATCCCAAAGACTTGCTCCAGTTTGACGGCGAGGAGACGATCGAAGGCATGCTCGAACTGGATGCTGCGATCATGGCCGCGCCGTTTAACCATGGCCGCCAGCTTCGCCGAGGAACGCCCGCAGCGCCCGGCTGACCATCTCGCTGATCGTCGTTCCTTCCGCCGCCGCCCGCGCCCGGACGGCATCGACCAGGTTCGGCGGAAGCTTGAACGTCACTGCTGCGGCTGGCTCGACAACCGGCACGGGGCGACCGATCAACTGCGCCTCCTCGATGTAACGATAGGCCTGACGTCGGGACATTGTGAATTCGCGCGACAACGACAAGGCAGCCTCCGTCACACTCAGCCCGCGCGCGAGTAACCCATGGGCCGTGTTGAGACGTTCCGCTTTTTGCGCATCGGTCGATCGCGACATGTGACATATATATATTACCTTTTGAGACGAATATCAAGCACAGAACGAGAACGATCGAGTGGAATCCTCCGCTCGAACGTAAAGTTACCTTTTGCGTTCGGGGAGTGATAA
>NZ_JBNDIC010000143.1:0-655 GCF_056755475.1 Rhizobium sp. KNZ2-6A
GCTGGCACGGTGGCGTGGCTGCTATCAGATGACGCGAAATTCGTCACGGGTCAGGATATTGTAATTGATGGCGGCTTCACGATCGGCGGACCACGGCGAAACTAACCGCAACAGTTCCTGTCCGAATGTCCGTATTATTCGGCCAGTTTCGCACGTACGCGTTTGGCGATCCAGCGGTAACTGCGGCCTTCGGCGACTAAATCCGCCACTTTCGGGGCAAGCCGGTCAGATTTAGGTCTCTCACCAGCTTGACGGCCGAGCTTCTTGCCCCGCGCCTTTGCGGCGGCCAGGCCGGATTTGACGTGCTCGCTTATGAGATCACGCTCAAATTCTGCAATACCAGAGAGAAACGTCGCCAGCATTCGGCTGTGCGGTGACGACAGGTCGAATGCCATGCCGTTCGTCGGCCCCATCATTAAAGATCCCATGGGTTAGATGGCGGCCTGCGTTTTTGCAGAATGAGAGGTCGTACAACAACCCACTTATTCTGAGGTGACGATGTTCAAGAGCAACCGACCTGCGACCGCCATCCACACCGATCTTGGTGCAATTTTTGTTTCACTGGAGCTCAGTCGTTCGTAAGCGCGCATTTCCCTGCGCGTTGACGCGGGCGCCATGAGGGTGATCGTCTTTTGCCGATGGGCCTTGATCAGGC
>NZ_JBNDIC010000144.1:0-650 GCF_056755475.1 Rhizobium sp. KNZ2-6A
CCCTGGGCTACTTCCAGTTCACCCTTGTTGATCGCCGTCGGACCGGCGATCGAGCCATCCTGGCCGATGATCAGCTTGCCGTCGTTGACCTGCGTGCCGACGCCAGCAGCCACATCGCCCGTCACCGTCGTCGTGCCCGTGCCGTTCTGCGCCAGCGTGCCCGTGCCATCGACATTGCCTGCATAGGTTGGCTTGTCAGTGCCATTGAACGCCAGCGTGCCATTGTCACCAACCATGGCATCGCTGGTCAGCGTGCCGCCGGTGCCGACGGCGACCGTGCCGTTGTTGATCACCAGCGGCTCACCGCTCACCGTGCCGCCGTTGACAACCGACACGGTACCGCCGTTGACCGTGGTCGGGCCGCTCACCATGGCATCCTTGGACACTTCCAGCGTGCCGCCCGCATTAATCGTTGAGGCGCCGCTCAAAATGCCGCCGTCGGCAACCGACACAAGACCATTATTGACCGTCGTCGCGCCGCTGACGGTACCGCCATTGTCGATCGCCAGGGTGCCGCCATTGTCGATGGTCGAGGCGCCGCTAAGCTCTCCGCCCTGGGCCACTTCCAGCGTGCCCTTGTTCACCGTCGCATCGCCAGCCACTGAGCCGCCGTCGCCGATGATCAGCTTACCGTCGTTGACCTGCGTGCC
>NZ_JBNDIC010000145.1:0-618 GCF_056755475.1 Rhizobium sp. KNZ2-6A
ATGTTCCGGCTGGCTGACGATCTTCGCGTCTATCTTCACCGGGACCCGATCGACTTTCGTGCGGGGATCAATAGCCTGGCGATCCTGGTTGAGCAGTCGATGGGCCTGAGCCCGTTCGAGCGAGCTGTCTTCGTCTTTTGCAATCGCCGGCGCACCCGAATGAAACTCCTATTCTTCGAGCGGTCAGGGTTCGTGCTTATATTAAAGGCCTTGTCCGAAGACCGGTTTCGCTGGCCCCGCCGCGAGGTGCCGGTCGTGACGCTCGATACCGAACAGTTGCGCTGGCTGCTTGACGGCATCGATCTCGACGCGATGGTGCGCCATCCTGTCCGGCAATATGAGATTGTCGGCTGAAAGCTGTTGACGGAGCGTGGCGGCTCAGATTCAAAGCTACGATGACACGAGCCGGCACCCCGACCGTTGCGGAACTGATGGCGCTTCTGGCGGCGAATGCTGCCGAGAACGCTGCGCTGCGGGCTGAGAGAGACGCCCTTGAGCAGCGTGTCTTCAAGCTTGAGGAGGAACTGGCGCTTGCACAACTGCATCGTTTTGCGCCGCGCAGCGAAAAGCATATGGATCGCGTCTTCAATGAAGCCGAGAACGCCGCTCTTAAGGCGG
>NZ_JBNDIC010000146.1:0-607 GCF_056755475.1 Rhizobium sp. KNZ2-6A
TCATAGGACCGCACGGTATCCAGGTCGGTGCTCATCCTAGCGCTTCTCCTTCAAGACAAGAGACCTGATGAGCGAGAGGCCCTTCGGCCCGTTGCGCCCCACAAACCACTTCAATACTTGAACGATCGCTTCATAAAACCGCTCCCCCAGGACAATAACCCAATATCACATGTGAAATACATCGCAGATCGAGCGACGAGAGCAGCCGACGTGCAGGTTGCGGGGTCCCGCTCCGGGGGGCCTGTGACAGGAGTGCTGAATGTCTTCTTGAAGCACCGAAGGTACAAATCCCCATGCCATCAGCCAGAGCTCAGAATGTCAATATGTTGTGCGTTTGACTAAAAGGCTGGCGGTTCGAGTCCTTTCAAGAGCTTCGAAAACTGCTCGGCGTTGGTCACAGGGGGAGCCAACACCCGGGGCTTGCGTTGCTCATCCGGGTTATATCTCGCGCGCAGCAGAGACGAGAAGTTTGCCTGCGAGAGCGTCATGCTTTCTATTGTAGTTGCGGTCGTGATGCCATTAGCGCTTGCCGAATGCGCGCAGAAAGGTCTTCGTTGCCTCTTCTGCCATACGGTGGACCTCTTCCTCTTGAGTTGGACGGCCGATC
>NZ_JBNDIC010000147.1:0-576 GCF_056755475.1 Rhizobium sp. KNZ2-6A
AGGGGTCGAGCCTGCCGGTCCTGAAGTCGACGAGATTGACGAAGAGCTCGAGGATTTCGAGCGCGACATGGCCAAGCGTAGTCAACCCAACACACCAAAAAGTCTAATTTTAACCGAAGTTGGAATCGGTATTGTCTCTGTGAGATATTGTTTTTCCCCGGAGGAGCTTCCAATGTCGCATCGCACGTTATTCTGCATGTTATTTTCGATTATGTGCACCACAGCATCTGCCGACATTCTTGGGTCAAAGCCACAAGACACTATCAATGTAAAAGTCGCATTGATATTGTCCAATTCAGAGCCAGTTCTAAAAGAAGCGTCGTGCAACATTAACCATCCCTGCACGATATCTTACAGTGGCAGCAAGAAAATTGATTTAGTACTTCGCCTTTCAAATAGAGATTATGTTGACAGTACTGCAATTATTACGTGCGCACCCAACGATTGCTCGTTTGAAAACGGTAGTTCAGTAACCAGCATTGGCCTCCAGAGGGAATTCAAACGTAAGCGCACAATTCGCGGCACCTGTTCATTGAAAATCGAATGAAGGAGTCTGTGTCCACAACGGAGACTGTG
>NZ_JBNDIC010000148.1:0-567 GCF_056755475.1 Rhizobium sp. KNZ2-6A
GGCATTGTAAAGTTAACCGAGAAGAAGCCGGACAGTGACATCTGCCGCGTGCATCGCTCATGCCAGTGCGATTTTCGTCCACAGGTTCATGGCCGCTGCGCGCAATTCGCGGTGATGACTGGAAGAAATGTCGTGGCGAGGGATGTGGAACAAGTTGGCGATCGGATCATGGATGGAGACAAAGCGCTGCAGATGGCGGCGTGACTTGAAGCGCTTCATAATCCGCTCTCGTCGACGGATTGGCTGATGGGAATTTTCGGCTCGATTGTTGAGACCCTTGTGTGAACGATGTTCGACACCTGGCATGATCTCCCGTCTTGCGGTGTCATAGGATCGAAGCTTGTCCGTGATCATCACTCTCGGCGCACGGCCTTGGCCCTTCAACAACTTTCGCATCAGACGCTTGGCCACCTTGGCATTGCGGCGGCCTTGCACCAGAACCTCCAGGACGAAACCATCCTGATCGACCGCCCGCCACAGCCAGTGCTTCTTGCCGCCGATCGAAATGACGGCCTCATCGAGATGCCACTTGTCGCCGAGCCGACCGGAAGAACGTCGACGGATCTT
>NZ_JBNDIC010000149.1:0-551 GCF_056755475.1 Rhizobium sp. KNZ2-6A
GACGACCATATCGATCTGCGGCCGCTCGATATCAACGCGCTCGCCACCGGCTCGTCGGTGACCTTCGACTGGAACGGCGATGGCGCGCGCGACGGCACGGCCTGGGTTGGGCCGCGGGACGGCTTCCTGGCGATCGATCTCGGCGAGAACGGTCAGGCGGGCGCTGATGGCGTCATCGATCAGGCGAAGGAACTGGCGTTCTCCGAATGGGCGACGCCCGATCAAGCGACCGCGAACGGCGGTTCTGTCTCCGATCTCGACGGCCTGCGCCTGGCCTTCGACAGCAACCACGACAACGTCCTTGACGCCCATGACCTTCGCTGGAACGAGTTTCGGGTGTGGCGCGATGCCAACCAGAGCGGCGCCGTCGATGATGGCGAATTGCGGACCATGTCGGAAGCGGGCATCAAGCTGGTCAACCTTCTGTCGACCACGGATGGCAGCCAGTCGTTCTCGGATGGTTCCGCGATATCGGGCACCAGCTCGTATCAGACGACGGACGGCACGTCGCACTATCTGGTCGGCGATGCCACGCTCAGCTACCAGCCGGC
>NZ_JBNDIC010000150.1:0-532 GCF_056755475.1 Rhizobium sp. KNZ2-6A
TCGCGTCTCATCTTTATCGACGAGACGTCAACGAATACACGCCTGACAAAGCGCACCGGCTGGTCTCCCAAGGGCAATCGCTTCAACGCCTATGCCCCTTTCGGAAAGTGGAAGACACAGACCTTCATCGCTGGGCTGCGATGCCATGGCCTCACGGCTCCCTTCATCGTCGATGCACCAATGAACAGCCGTATCTTCGAAACTTGGATAGACACTCAGCTTGCCCCGACATTGTCGCCCGGCGATGTCGTTATCCTTGACAATGTCGGCTTTCACAAAAGTGAGCGCGCCGAACAGTTGGTCAAAGCGAAAGGCGCGTGGCTTCTCTTTCTGCCACCCTATTCGCCAGACCTGAACCCCATCGAAATGGCCTTCTCCAAGCTCAAAGCACTTCTGAGAAAGCGAGCCGCACGAAGCTTCGACGCAATCACGAAAGCTCTCGGCGACATCATAAACCTTTTCTCAGTCGCAGAATGCCGCAACTATTTCAAAGCCGCCGGCTATGAGGCCAGATAAATGCGACACGCTTTAA
>NZ_JBNDIC010000151.1:0-488 GCF_056755475.1 Rhizobium sp. KNZ2-6A
GTTCGAAGAAGTTTTCGATGATGAAGCGCAAGGGGCCGACGGTGGCCGTGCAGCCGATTTCCTCTTCGATCTCGCGGGCAAGTGTCTCGGCGCCTGCCTCGTGAAACTCGACCCGGCCGCCGGGTAGGGACCAGAAAATGTCTCCGAGCGCGCGGTGGATGAGGATATGATCGTTCGAGCGGATCAAGGCGCCTGCGCGCAGTTGGAAGCGGGACTCTCCCGAATCCATGACGATCATGGTTCGCTCGGTTTCTTGCATGGATCGGCCTTCCGGTTGCGGATGAGATGGGATCAGTGGTCGGAATTATCGACATTTGCGCTGAGATGTCTTGAAATCGTTTGAAGGTTGTTTGTTTCTCGGTTCATCCCCTCCAATAAAAACGGCTTTGACGATGCGTTTCGTAAATCCCATTCCCTTCGTCGGCGACATCGCTCGCTCGAAGACCTTCTATAGCGAGCTGCTGGGTCTCAAGATCCTGAAGGACTTC
>NZ_JBNDIC010000152.1:0-419 GCF_056755475.1 Rhizobium sp. KNZ2-6A
GAGATTTTCTTGATTGCAATAAATATCGTTCATCCTGTCTTCTCGTTGCCTTATAAACCACTAGTAGCGATAAAGCTGCCTGCCCCTTTGCGCTCGAAATACGAAACGACGACGCTAGGCCGAACAATACTGCCGTCACGATGAAAAGTGCCGCCAGCAAGGCGCGCCCGGTCGGGGCAAGACCGGGCGCGGGCAGGCGCAAATCCCCCTCCCAGAGCAACCACGAACACCCATCCTCAGGAGGGAGGGACCCGACTGAGAATCCGCAGGCTCGAACAGGGAGATCCGCGTCCGCCAATCGGCCATCATCGTCATGAAACCGAACAGTAGCCGATACGCTGACGCGCGACACGCTATCACTGGCAGTCAGACACCCAATAACAGCGTGGCTCGGTGTCCCGATACTATGATATGGCAGT
>NZ_JBNDIC010000153.1:0-409 GCF_056755475.1 Rhizobium sp. KNZ2-6A
GAAACCCTGAGCGCCGCCGCAACCACGCCACGATCGCTCCACGCGACGATCTCGATCCGGCCGCCGTGATCGACAAATGAGCATAGCGGCCCGGATTACCCATGGCGGGATGATGGCCTGGGCAAGAGCAACAGCTATTCCGGCAATGTCAGCGTGCCCTACGGCTACTGGACATTCTCGGCGAACGGCTCCTGGTACGAATACGACAGCACGGTTCCAGGGAATTTCGGGCCGCTCAATACGTCGGGCGATAGCAAGCAGGTGGGGATCGGCGCCGATCGGGTGATTTTCCGCGACAAGGATTCGATCACTACCTTCAACAGCGGGCTGAGCTACAAGGAAACCAACAACTTTCTGCTCGGCAACAAAATAGAGGTCGGAAGCCGCAAATATACCGTCGGTGATCTTG
>NZ_JBNDIC010000154.1:0-394 GCF_056755475.1 Rhizobium sp. KNZ2-6A
GTGAATCACAGATCATCACAAACGGAAATCCCGAATCCGATTTACGGCGACGTGCTTTAGAACGCGCCGTCTTGATGATGTAGGGCACGCCGTCCAGTCCAGGGCGAACTTGCGCGAAAAGAAGCGGCAAGCCGGCCTCTATGTCGGCATCGCCTAGCACCGTCACCGAAACAGCACCCTCGCCTCGCGCAAGCTCTTTCGCCTTGGAGCGAGCCACCTTGTCGGCTTCTGCCGGCGAGGAAAAGGCATCGGGAATGCGGTAAACGCTGTCGCCATCCGCATCCGCGTCGGCCTCTAATACCAATCGTCACTGAGTGTGACTCTCGGGCTTCCCAAAAGCCGACGAATCTGAATCGATGGCGCAAACAGGAGGTTTGCGATGGGTTCGGCGCTT
>NZ_JBNDIC010000155.1:0-323 GCF_056755475.1 Rhizobium sp. KNZ2-6A
ACGGAGGAATAACCGCCGACCGAGATCTGCTCGGCTCCGAACAGGTTGTCGGGCGAATACTGGCCCGTAATGAGCGAGTTGATCTCGAAGCGCTGGTCGGCGAGCTCGAGCGGCTTCGTCACGGTGATCGTGCCAGTGAACTTCGAAAAGCGAGGGTCCGCATCCCCTGCCCCGGCATCACCGGGAGCGACCGCATCGAAGAGGTTCAGCCCCTGGCTATAGGAAAGGTCGAAGACCCAAAGGCCACCCAGCATGCGGCGCGAATGCGAGATGCCAAGATCACCGACGGTATATTTGCGGCTTCCGACCTCTATTTTGTTGCC
>NZ_JBNDIC010000156.1:0-297 GCF_056755475.1 Rhizobium sp. KNZ2-6A
CGTTCAGTGATCGGGCTTATAGACCCCACACCCGAACCAAGTCAACACTCCCATTGTAAAAATTCTGACATTTTTGTAACTGTCTGATTTGTAAAGGATATTTGTGATGCATTGAAAATAGGAGCGAAATTATACTAAGGGAACGGGTGTTTCAGGATTCGTTTTATGTCCGTGGCTAGAATCGCCTAAACAGCCTCCCACAAATCAGCCGACGCAGCCCTGCCAACGCGCTCTTTCCGCTTCTCATTGCCAGCTTAACGCCCAAGACCTAATAGACATCGACTGATTATATGGAGC
>NZ_JBNDIC010000157.1:0-276 GCF_056755475.1 Rhizobium sp. KNZ2-6A
GGTGAAGCCGTACTTGGCTGCGTTGTCGCGCGCCCAGTTCTCGTAGGCCGACCCCTTGTTGACCGCCAGCTTCCTGCCCTTAAGATCATCCAGGCCCTTGATGTCCTTGCCGTTCTTGCCGATCACGAAGGTGTAGTCGGTGTTGAGGTACCCCTCGGAAAACAGCAGGGCGCGGGCGCGTTCCTCGGTGGCCGTGGTGGGCGCCAGCACGAAGTCGTATTTCTTGGCGTTCAGGCCCGGGATCAGCGCGGCGTACTCGGTGCCTTCGATCTTGAT
>NZ_JBNDIC010000158.1:0-267 GCF_056755475.1 Rhizobium sp. KNZ2-6A
GGTAATGAATTTTCGCAGCTCGATGGCTGGTCTGCACGCTCCCCTGTCAACGCTTCGCGCATGACCTCACGTCATGGACGAGCTCGGCCTCGACCACGACGATAGAAGATATGCACGGCTCATGGTGGATGAGGACGGCATACTGGAGACCGGCGACGCGGGGGCCTGGGGCGCAGGTACTATCGCGTCGCCGGCGTCTGCGTAATCCGGATAGGAAATGCGGTGTCCGTATGATGGATCATGGCAATACACAGTTACTTTAGCAAT
>NZ_JBNDIC010000159.1:0-260 GCF_056755475.1 Rhizobium sp. KNZ2-6A
CTCCTTCCAGGGGCACAGTGAATCACAGATCATCACAAACGGAAATCCCGAATCCGATTTACGGCGACGTGCTTTAGCGTTCAGAAAAGAACGTCTTGCAGTCTTGTTCGCGCATTGGAGGAGACGGAACCTAAGGACGTCGGAGACCTTCCACAAGATCCTGAAATCCGGTTGCAAGGCTGAAGAGGCCCGCCTGCAAACCGCCGAGCGCCTTGTAAAGCTTATTGCCGTCTTCTGCATCCTTGCCTGGCGGATCTTCT
>NZ_JBNDIC010000160.1:0-248 GCF_056755475.1 Rhizobium sp. KNZ2-6A
ATCGTTGCGGCGATCTCGAATTACCTGGCCGAGCAGGGCTGCAACATCGTCGATTCCAGCCAGTTCGACGATCTCGATACCGGCAAGTTCTTCATGCGCGTCTCCTTCATCTCCGAGGAAGGCGTCGGCGAGGCCGAGCTGGTCGAGGGCTTCAAGCCGATCGCCGAAGCCTTCGCCATGGAGGCGGAGATCCACGATGCCAGGAAGCGCATGAAGGTGCTGCTCATGGTCTCGCGCTTCGGCCATTG
>NZ_JBNDIC010000161.1:0-240 GCF_056755475.1 Rhizobium sp. KNZ2-6A
GGCTTCATCCATGCTCCCGATGCATTGGAGGCGGCCGAAACCTTGCTGTCGCTGCTAACCTGCGATCTTCAGATCCGCCGGGTTATCGGCGCTTTGCCTGAGCTTGACTAAGAGCAAGTTATCGCCCGCTCAGAACAGGCATTGCGATCATTCATGCGCCTTCCCGCGCGTATTGGGGGCGGCGGACAAGGCCACTGCTCCTTAATCCAGACGGCGGGGCAGGCCCCCGCCGTCGAAGGT
>NZ_JBNDIC010000162.1:0-231 GCF_056755475.1 Rhizobium sp. KNZ2-6A
GCGGCTAGGAATGATCCCGGCGCCGTCACCTATCACCAGACCGATTTTGCTGGCGGGCTTACGGCATCCAGCTTCCGCTTCGGCGATGTACCGGCTTTGGTGGCAGCCGACGGTTCAGCCAAATGAGCGAGCTGTCGAAGCGTACTCACGGTGCTGTGGGGCCCTCCGGACGGAAAATCTCAAACTCAAATCCTCGGCGGCTTGATGCACTCAACGGCCATTCAGGAGAAG
>NZ_JBNDIC010000163.1:0-227 GCF_056755475.1 Rhizobium sp. KNZ2-6A
AAGCTGATCATCGGCCAGGATGGCTCGATCGCCGGTCCGACGGCGATCAACAAGGGTGAACTGGAAGTAGCCCAGGGCGGCACGCTGACCGGCAACACGACGACGGCGGCGGGCACGACGCTGGCGGTGACCGGTGGCGACAACAAGACGCTGACGGGCAATGTCGACGGAGCGGGCACGCTGGCGCAGAACGGCACGGGCACGACGACGGTGACGGGCGATGTGGC
>NZ_JBNDIC010000164.1:0-225 GCF_056755475.1 Rhizobium sp. KNZ2-6A
GCTGCGAAAATTCATTACCTTGGGTGCCGACGCTCTCGGGTCTGGACTTGCTTCGAAAATGTGGGGAGGGTCAAGGCGCGTTTTGACCGCGGCAGGGGTGTGGAGGCGAGAGCGATCCTCGAACTGTTCAACGGCGAGCTCGTAACCCTTGAATTTTGCCGGCGCACGCAAGACCTCCGCTATGACGATCAGGTGATCGCCGAGCTGAGCTCGCTCCATACGGCG
>NZ_JBNDIC010000165.1:0-204 GCF_056755475.1 Rhizobium sp. KNZ2-6A
CTCGTCGACTTCAGGACCGGCAGGCTCGACCCCTCGCTCGACTTCATGATGGCCAGGCTCAGTCGCTCGCGCGACGCCATCGTGCGCGGCCTGAAGGCGCTGCGCGCCCATGGCTTCCTCGACTGGCTCCGGCGGTTCGTGCCGACGGGCAATGACGGTCCGGGACCCCAGGTTCAGCAGACCAGCAATGGCTACCGCCTGTCA
>NZ_JBNDIC010000166.1:0-203 GCF_056755475.1 Rhizobium sp. KNZ2-6A
AAGATCCATCACTATATGGGCTGCTCGACCTTCGCCAATTTCACCGTGCTGCCGGAGATTGCCGTTGCCAAGGTCAACCCGGACGCCCCCTTCGACAAGATCTGCTACATCGGCTGTGGGGTGACAACCGGCATCGGCGCGGTCATCAACACCGCCAAGGTGGAGATGGGGGCAACCGCCATCGTCTTCGGTCTCGGCGGCAT
>NZ_JBNDIC010000167.1:0-202 GCF_056755475.1 Rhizobium sp. KNZ2-6A
GGGTGTAGCTCAGTCGGTTAGAGTGCCGGCCTGTCACGCCGGAGGTCGCGGGTTCGAGCCCCGTCACTCGCGCCATTTCAAGGTAAATTCCGGATCTGGCACCGCGCCGAAAGGCCAAGTAATGCGCGGGTGTAGCTCAGTCGGTTAGAGTGCCGGCCTGTCACGCCGGAGGTCGCGGGTTCGAGCCCCGTCACTCGCGCCA